>JANMKS010000111.1:0-3069 GCA_031372155.1 Sphingomonas sp. | reverse complement strand
ACAGCTACAAGGCCGACTGGATGGACACTTGCGTCCCCCTCCACACGATCACCTTGTTCAATCCGTCGCGTCCTGCGGGACTGGCGGGAGCGGCACGCGCCTCGCTTGCGAAGCTTGTCGACCGGTTGCGCAAACGCTAATTGGCGCACCTACGGGGGTTTTGGCGTGCAGGCAGTGGCGGTTCCGGAAGTCGTACGCGCAGTGTTGCGCGATGTGCTGTCGATCGATGCTGCGCGCGCCGCGCGTTTCGACGACGATACACCGCTGTTCGGCTCGCTTCCCGAACTCGACTCGATGGCGGTCGCGGGGCTTTTGACCGAGCTCGAAGACCGGCTGGGCATCGTGATCGACGATGACGACGTCGACGGCGATCTCCTCGCGACCTTCGGCTCGCTGACCGACTACGCACGCGCCAAAACCAGGCGATGAACGAGCGCTATGCTTGGCGCGGCGGCTCGGAATTGCTGCTGCGTCATGGCAGGGGTTCACTGATCACGCTGCTCGTGCTGCCCGCCTTGTTCGACGAAGCAAACCGGATGCGGCGCTTCACGGTATCGCTGATGCGGGCGCTTGCCGAACGCGGTATCGGCACGATCCTTCCCGACCTCCCCGGCACCGGCGAAAGCATCGTTCCGCTCGAAGAGGTGAGGCTGGCCGACTGGCATGACGCAGTCGATGCACTCGCGGCAATGATCGACAAGCCATACCTTACAGTCGCAATACGCGGCGGCGCGATCCTCGACAGGCAAAGCGATCGCGGCTGGCGACTCGCGCCCGAGAGCGGCGAGCGCATCGTCCGTGACCTCGTGCGCTCGACCGCGCTGTCGCAAACTGTGACGCCGGGAGTGATCGATCGACGTGCGCGGGTCGCGACAACCCGTCTCGCTGGAAATCGCATCGCCCCTGCCTTGTACGAAGCACTCGTGCTGGCGACGACGGCCGCACCTGATCGTCGGACCGCCCGGCTCGACACTGACGCCGGCCCGCGCGACGTTACGCTCCCGGGCCACCCGTTATGGCGCGCGTCCGAGCCGGGCGACGATCCTGCACTGGTTGATACGGCTGCGGCAGATATCGCAACATGGGTGGCACGTTGCGCACGATAGTTCCTTTCGTTTGCGAAGGCGTCACCCTCTCGGGTACGTTGGATCGCGCACCGGGCGAGGCGGGTCTGCTCATCGTTTCAGGCGGCAATGAAGTCCGTGTCGGCGCGCATCGCGGCATGGCCGAATTGGCACTCGCGACGGTGGAGCGCGGCCATGCGACATTCCGTTTCGACCGGCGCGGCATCGGTGACAGCGAGGGCGAAAATCACGGCTTTCGCTCCAGCGCCCTCGACATCGCGGCTGCCGTGCACGCCTTCCGCGCCGAATGCCCGCGCTTGAGGCGCATCGTTGCGTTCGGCAATTGCGACGCCGCAACGGCGCTCGTTCTCCATGATAGTGACGTCAGCGCGCGCGTCCTTGCCAACCCGTGGATTGTCGAGCCTGTCGACGAACTCCCTCCCGTGGCTGCGATCAAGGACCGTTATGCGCGCCGCCTGCGCGACCCTGCGGCGTGGGCCGCGCTCCTGACGGGCAAGATCGATTTCCGCGCGGCGGCAAAGGGATTGGGCAGGATCGCACTTCCCTCCAAGCCCGAGCGTTCGCTTGCAGAAGCTTTCGCTGCGGGCGTGGCAAAGCGGCCGACGACGATCCTGCTGGCCGAACGCGACAACACCGCGATCGCCTTTGCAGAGGCCTGGAGCAAAAGCACTTTCGACGAGGTTCGCGCGTCGGTCCCGGTCGTGACCCTGCCATCAGCTTCGCACAGCTTTGCAAGCGATGCGGACTTTCAGGCGTTGCTCGCGTTACTCCTCGAAACCCTGGCGTAACCCACGTTCCCCCTGAGACGCTACCAGGCCGAAGTTTCCATCCCCAGGAACTTTTCCGCATCGAGTGCGGCCATGCACCCCATGCCCGCAGCGGTCACTGCCTGCCGATAGACCTTGTCGGTGACGTCACCCGCCGCGAACACCCCCGGCACCGAGGTGCGCGTCGAGCCGATCTCGACACGCAGATAACCGCCGTCATCCATCGGCAACCTGTCCTTGAAGATGGCGGTCGCAGGTGTGTGCCCGATTGCGACGAACGCCCCGTCCGCGGCAATATGCGACCCCTCTCCCGTCATCGTGTCGACCAGGTCGAGCCCGACCAGCCCTTCAGGTGCGCCCTCGCCCACAAAAGTCTCAACCCGCTTGTTCCACAGCACCGACACGGCCGGATGCGCGAACAGCCGGTCCTGCAATATCTTTTCGGCCCGAAAATGGTCGCGTCGGTGGATGACAGTCACGTCGGGCGAATGGTTGGTCATGTAGAGCGCTTCCTCGACCGCGGTATTGCCACCGCCGATCACGACAACCTTCTTGCCGCGATAGAAGAATCCATCGCACGTCGCGCAGGCGGAGACGCCCTTGCCCTGTAGCCGCGTCTCGCTGTCGAGCCCCAGCCAGCGCGCCTGCGCGCCGGTCGCAATCACCAGCGTTTCGCATTCGTAAACCGTGCCGCCGTCGCCGGTCAGCGTGAACGGCCGCTTCGACACGTCGACATCGACGATCGTGTCCCAGACCATCGTGGTGCCGACATGCTCGGCCTGCGCGGTCATCTGCTCCATCAGCCACGGGCCCTGGATGACGTCCTTGAAGCCCGGATAATTCTCGACATCGGTCGTGATGGTCAGCTGGCCGCCCGGCTGTATGCCCTGCACGACGATCGGCTTCAGCCCCGCGCGCGCGGCATAGATCGCCGCTGACAGCCCCGCCGGTCCCGAACCCAATATCAACATGCGGGTGCGGACGGTTTCGGCCATAGGATTCCTGACTATTTGGTAATGGTAGCGGAGGAGGGACTCGAACCCCCGACCCCAGGATTATGATTCCCGTGCTCTAACCAGCTGAGCTACTCCGCCCCGATAAGGTGTGCGCGCCTATATGCGTGGGGGTTGCGGGGGTCAACGGCCCCCGGCATAGGCCGGAGCATGCATGACATCAAGGCGATCAGGGAAGACCCGCAGGGGTTCGACGTAGCCCTC
>JANMKS010000103.1:0-2035 GCA_031372155.1 Sphingomonas sp. | reverse complement strand
CGCATCCCCGCCATCGAGGCGAACTGCTTTTGCGCGACTGGGAACATCAGGCCGCGAACGGTGACGGTCAGCAGGATGATCGCGAGGCCGAAATTGCCAGTGATGCGGAACAGCCAGTCGAGATATTTGAAGATCGGCTTTTCGAAGATCTCGAACCAGCCCCAGTCGATTGCTTTTCCGAAATGGGTGATGCCGAGCGTGTCTTCATAACCGTCGAGCGACGCTACTTCCTTGGCTCCGGCAAAGAAGTTGATCTTTGCCGTGCTTTGCGCGCCGGGCGCGACCGTTGCCGAGGGAAGGGCGAAATCGGCCTGATAGGTGTTTCCGCCTGCGCGAAAACCGGCATCGATGCCCGCGTCCTGTGCCGGGGCGAGCGCGGTCAGCCAGAAGTGATCGCCAAAGCCTAGCCATCCACCCTTCGACTGAAAGCGCGTACCGCCCTGTCCGGCGGTATCGAGGTCCTTGTAATCGATGCTGTAGTCGACGGCGTTGTTGAAAGCGCCGATCGGGCCGACGTGGTTGGTCCAGGTGTCGGGATCCTTCGGCTTGCCGTCGCGGCTGATGTAGGAAAACGTGCGCGCGACCACCGGGCTCGATCCGGCGTTGGCTATGCCCTGTTCGGCGGTGAACATGTAATTCGCGTCGACCGAAAGGCGAATGCTGAAGGTCTGTCCGGTCGGGTTGGTCCAGCGCAGCGTGACCGGACTCGAGGGCGTGAGCGTTGCGCCATCGGCCTGCCAGACGGTGTCGGGACCGGGAACGGCGAAACCTTCGCCCGACCAGCCGAAGCCTGCGTAATAGGCGTTCGCGCTGCCGCCCGGCGATAGCAGGCGAACGGGCGGCGAATCCTTAGCGATGGTTTCGCGGTGTGCGGTCAGGACGAGGTCGTCGATGCGCGCCCCGGTAAGGTTGATCGACCCGACGAGCTTTGGCGTGCGGATCGCAACGCGCGGTGTGCCAGCGATGATCTTTGCGCGATCCCGAATCTTTGGCGCGGTAGTCGGCGCGGGGAGCGTGGCGGGCGTGATCGGCACCGACTTTCCGTCGACGATCTTGGTCGCGGGCGGGGCGGCAGTAGGGAAGAACCGATCGGAAAGCGCGCTCCAGCCAAAGAGTACGAGCGCCGACAGCACGATCGCAAGGATCATGTTCCGCTGATTTTCCACGTGTCAGTTCTTCCCCATGATCATGGAACCGGATCGTACCCGTGCCCACCCCAGGGGTGGCAGCGGACGATGCGGCGTAAGGCAAGCCAGCCGCCGCGTGCGGCACCGTGGCGTTGCAAGGCTTCGATAGCGTAGGCCGAGCACGACGGCGCAAAGCGGCACGTCGGCGGCAGGATTCGCGACGGGCCGACCTGCCAGAAACGGGCCAGCGCGATGAGCAGGCGCGCGATCATGCGCCAAGCTTTGTGACTGCTTTTGCGAGGTCCGAGCGGAGTGTTGCGAAATCGCGCTCCACGCCGCCTGCGCGGCCGATCAGAATGTGGTCGCATCCCGCATTACCGCTTTGGACGATCACGTCGCGCGCAAGTTCGCGGAAACGCCGCTTCATCCGGTTGCGGACGACGGCGTTGCCGATTTTCTTTGTGACTGTGAAGCCGACACGCTTTTGCGGGTCGCCGTCGGCGCGATCGCGGACGAGGAGAACGAACCCGGGCATCGGAGCCCGTTTCGCAGCATTGGCGGCCAGGAAATCCCGGCGCGCTGTAATGATGCCTAGGCCGACAGCTTCTTGCGGCCGCGGTTGCGACGGGCGCGGATCACTGCGCGACCGCCCACCGTCGACATGCGGTGACGGAATCCGTGACGCCGTGCGCGGACGAGGTTGCTCGGCTGGAAGGTGCGCTTCATCGCTCATGCCCTGAATCGAAACTTTGAAAAGAAAAGGCCGTCCCGCGAGGAACGACCGCTGGGGGGCCGCTTAGGCAAAAGGCGGGAACAAGTCAATTGTCGGAGCGCTGCAATTCGGCGCGGCGTTTTGCGCTGGCGCGGCGCAGGCCCCAATCGGCCCAGGCACCGTGTTTGGGCCAGCG
>JANMKS010000095.1:0-2237 GCA_031372155.1 Sphingomonas sp. | reverse complement strand
CGGAGAAGAGCAGGCAGGTTTGCAGCCCCTTCCTTGACGGCGATGATGACCGTCAACGCTGGCTCGGACGCCGTCAATCGCGTTCTCCGCGCTGCTTGGAAGCGATGACCTTGCCGATGGTTTCGAGGTAGCTGTCGAGGTGAACCTCGCGCGTATACGTCGTTTCGACCGAGGCCAGCGCGCGACGTCCAAGCTGCTGCGCCCGCTCGGGTTCGCGGGCCAAGCTCATCAGCGCATCGGCGAGCGCCTGATCGCTGTCATAGACAAGGCCACCGCCGCTCTCACGGACGATGTCGACCGCTCCGCCAGCACTGCTCGCAACGATTGACGGCGTTCCGCAAGCCGCCGCCTCCAAAATCGTGAGTCCGAAGGTCTCAGGTGCAAGCGACGGAAACACGAGGGCCGTGGCGCTGGCATAATGCGCGACGAGCGCGTCTTGCGGCACCCGGCCGACAAAGCCGATGTTCGGGCAGGTCGCGTAGCACGCCTGAAGCGCGGCCAGAAGGTCGCCCTTGCCGATCACTTCCAGCTCGATTTCTGGCAGCCTGGCTACGGCGGCCAGCAGCCGCTCGATACCTTTGGACGCCGTCACACGCCCCACAAACAGGAATTTCGGACGCGCACGGGCCCTTGGTTGGGGCGACTGCGGTGCGATGGCCGAGAACAGCGGCAGCACCGATATCGGCGCGCGCACGCCGTACTCGAGGTGACGCTCCGCGGTGTAGCGGCTCGGCGAAAGCAACAGGTCGACATGACCCAGGCTGCGATCGCGAAGCCCTGTGTAGCGCCACATCTGCGGGGGAATGCGCGACCTGATCGAGCAGCTGAAGCACGTCCTGCGCTCGCACGCGCGCTCTCGATTTTTCCAGAATATGTGCGTCGGGCAGAGGAGCCAGTGTTCGTGAAGCGTATAGATTTTCGCCGAAGCCGCGCCATGGCTGAGCACCGAAGGCCCCCCCACGAGCGAGATGTTGTGGTAATTTATGACGTCGAAGGGCGCGGCGAGAAGGCGCTGGAGTTCGCCGGTCTTGAGGCCCGGGCGGCCGGTCTGTTGCGTGATGAGCGGAGAGAGCGCGCCCCAGCGCGATTTCAGCCAATGCACCGTGACCCCGTCATCGCCATTTTCCTGCGGGTCGGGTGGACTGAGATTGTCGCTGATCAGGTCGTACGCGTCACGGCATGCGATGACGGTCACGTCGTGGCCGCGATCGACCAGTCCCCGGGCAAGACTTCGCACATAGGTCGCGTCACCGCCGAAACTGTACGGCGGATAAAAAGTCGTGATCATGCAAAAGCGCATCAGCGGGTTCCGGCAACCGAGCGGAGGACATCGAGCGTCTGTTCGGCCGCGCGCGCCCAGCTCATTTCGGCGGCGCGCGGCAAACACCGCGCTCTCAACGCCGCCATGACCGCTTCATCGGAGCCGATCGTCGTGATGGCTTGGGCTATTTCGCCAATATCGCGCGGATCGAAATAAAGCCCTGCCGATCCAACCACCTCCTCGACTGCGCCGCCGCGTGATGCGATGACGGGCGTCCCGCATGCAATCGCTTCGGCGGCCGGAAGGCCGAAGCCTTCCGAAAAGGCCGGCATGGCGACGGCCAGCGCGTCGGAATAGAGCGTCACGAGATCCTCGTCGCTGACAAAGCCCGTGAAATGCACCCGATGGCGCAGTGCGTCACTGCTTTCGATCAATTCGACGAGTTCGCGCGTGTTCGAATGAAACCCTGCGCCTTCCGGATCGCCGACAAAGACCAGGTCGAGCTGGTCGAGCGCCGAATTATCTATTGCCCGCGCAAAACCGCGCAGCAAGCCAAGCAGATTCTTGTGAGGGGCCATGCCGCCGACGTACACGAGCAACGCCTGCCCTTCCGGCAAGGCAAGGCGGCTTCGCGTCGACGCGCGGCGCGCGGCGTCGTCGACAGGCACGAAGATCGGGTCGGCAGCTTCCAGGATAACGTCGACCTTGCCGGGTTCGACGCCGAAGAACTCAACGATTTCGGCACGCGCCGCCATCGACACCGTCGTAAGGCGTGCAGCCGTCTGACGCGCGAGCCATGTCTTTGCCCGCCAGAACAGCCGTCCGCGCCAGGACGGCATGACCACCGCAGGGAAATGTTCGGCAATGGCATCGTGAAACGTCACCACGACCGGCGCACGCCCTCCGCTCGGATACCAGGAATAGACTGCGGGGAAATACATCACGTCGAGCGTCTGCGCGCGTACCGCAGCACGAA
>JANMKS010000091.1:0-4438 GCA_031372155.1 Sphingomonas sp. | reverse complement strand
CCGCGCGAAACCATCGGGCTGAGCGTCAGGCGGCGCAGATCGTCGGACTGAGCGAGCGCCGAGTCGAGCTTCGAAAGGCTGGCCTCGACCGCTTCAATGCTCTTGGCCTCACGCGCGAGGCCAAACAGCGCCGACGCGTATCGCCCCGAAAGGCTAGCCTGAATACCGGCGGAATTCTCCACGCGCGCTGTGTCCCCAAGTGACGTTTGAGCCTGCGAGTGCGGGCGACGAGCACCCTGCGGCAGGAATGGCGCGCGACTAGCATCGTCATTGCTGCGATGCAAGATAGACGATGGCGTCAGATGATCGGTTTCAATTTCGTGGCGAAGCACCGCGGCGGCGCTTTACCTTGCGCGGTCGGTCCCTTAACGAGGTGTCAACAATCAAGGCAACAGCGGTCTTAAGGGGAAATATCATGGCGCGTAGAGTGTTGGCGGCATTGGTTGCATCGGCGTCGCTGTTCGCGACCGTTCCCGCATCGGCGGCGATCACATGGACCGACTGGACTGGCGCTTCTGGCAATACCGTCACCGGAACGGTCGGCGGGACCAGCGTTACCTTCAACGGCGGTCCCGGCGTCATCGCCTTCACACAGTTGGGAGCACCCGGCGAGACCGATTACTGGACGCCCTTTCCCACAACCCGTCCGACCGGGACCGATCTGATCGCACTGAATGGCGCGGGCACGAGCACGCTCACCTTCGGAACAGCGGTGAACACCGTTTACCTTGCGCTGAACAGCTGGAATACCGGCGGCACGACGAGCTTTAGTTCACCCTTCAACGTTGTTGCGACCGGTTGCGGCTATTGGGGTTGTGGCACGATTCCTGCGGGCGGCACGTCGTTCGTGGGCAACGGAGAGATCCACGGGGTCATCAGTTTTCTGGGACCGATCACGTCGCTGACGCTGACCGATACCAATGGCGAAAACTGGCACGGGATACAGGTCGGGATCGACGCAATTTCTGCGGCTCCAGAGCCTGCGACCTGGGGGATGATGATATTGGGCTTTGGCATGGCGGGTGTCGCGCTGCGTCGACGTCGCGTGACGGGCAGCGCACTCGCCTGAAGATTTGCGAGCGGGTGGAAAAAAGCCGCGTCCCGGATTGCCGGGCGCGGCTTTTTCTTTGCCGTTTCGGGCTGACTGACGCAAAACAATCGCGCCAAACCACGGAGTGATCATGGGCGCTTTTGAGAAAATGACGATGTCCGACGGCGCGGATGTCAACGTATATCGTGCAACGCCCGAGGGGGAACGCCGGGGCGGGCTGGTGCTCGTCCAGGAAATCTTCGGCGTGACCGAGCACATCCGCGAGCTTTGCGACGACTATGCGGGTGACGGCTATGAAGTGCTGGCCCCCGCCCTGTACGATCGCGAGCATCCGGGGTTCGAGGCGGGATATAACGACGCGCAGCTTGCTCGTGCCATACAGCTGGCCCGCGAGTTGCACCCGATCGATCTGTCGGTGGCGGACATACAGACGTGTGTCAGCGCCCTGGTTGGCAAAGGTCCGGTGTTCGTCGTCGGATATTGCTATGGCGGCACGATGAGCTTTCTCGCGGCGTGCCGAGTCGAGGGTCTGAGCGCGGCATCGGGCTATTACGGCGGTCACATCGTGCCCTTCATCGACGAAAAACCAAGGTGCCCGACGATCCTGCATTTCGGCCGCTTCGACGAATCGATCCCGATGGAGAATGTCGAGGCGATCGAAGCCGCGCATCCGGACGTGCCTGTATACGTCTATGAAGCAGGACACGGTTTTAATTCGGACCGTCGCAAGGATTATCACGAGCCGAGTGCCGACCTGGCGAAGGCGCGGACACTGGCGTTGTTCGCGGCGAATGGCGGGTGATGCTTTGACCGCAAGCAACGGGATGCGCGCACGGGGGTAACGCGCTAACCCGGGAGCATGATCGACACAGACTTTGCCTTTGCCGCGTTCGACCGGCGTGACCGCGCTCTGGATGGACATTTCGTGGGGGCGGTCAAAACGACCGGGATATATTGCAAGCCAAGCTGCCCGGCGCGGCGTCCGTTACGAGGGAATGTCGAGTTTTTTGAAAACGCGGCTGCTGCACGGACCGCCGGATACCGGGCGTGCCTGCGCTGCATGCCCGACGAGGTGGGGCGCGACCGCGAAGCAGTTGCAAAGGCGCTCAAGCTGATCGAGGCCGCCGAGGAGATCTTGTCACTCGACGTCATTGCGCGTGCGGTGGGCTATGCCCCGCATCATTTTCACCGGCTGTTCAAGCGCGATACCGGCCTCACGCCCGCCGCCTATGCACGGGGACTGCGCGCCAAAAGAGCAGAGGCGGGACTGCTGGAGGGCGGGTCGGTGACCGACGCGATCTATGATGCCGGCTATTCAGGACCGAGCCGGTTCTACGCTGATGCCAAAAGGAGACTGGGCATGACGCCGAGCGCCTGGCGGAACGGTGGCGCGGGTGTGACGATCCGCTGGGCAATCGCCGATACCGCGCTCGGCCGCATGCTGCTCGCGGCGACTGAAAAGGGGATATGCCGGCTGTCATTCGACGAGGATGAAGGCGCGCTTCACCGCCGTTTTCCCAACGCGGTGATCGAACCGGGGAACAGCGCGATGGCGGCGCTGGTCGAGAGCGCGGTCGCGGCGATCGATGCGCCCGCGAACATGCCGTCAATCCCGCTCGATATTCAGGGGACGGCGTTCCAGCAGGCCGTCTGGCAACAGCTAATGGCGATTCCGCCGGGAGAGACGCGCAGCTACGCACAGATCGCGGCAGCGGTCGGGCGGCCGGGGGCGGTTCGCGCGACGGGTTCGGCGAACGGAGCAAACAACGTCGCGGTGCTGATACCCTGTCACCGGGTCGTGCGGAGCGACGGGACGCTCGGCGGCTATGCCTATGGCCTGGAGCGCAAGGCAGAGCTGCTCAGGCGCGAGAGCAGTTGCCCGTAGCTAACGCACCGGGAGTTAGGACATTATCAAAGTTTCCATCCTATTCACCCTGAAACGCCATCACTTCTTGGGGGTTGGCACCCGTTAGTTCAGGGCTTGCAATGAGCGCATTCGGAAAACGCGGCGGTATCGGTGCCACGCCTGCTGGGAGCCGACCGGCATTCGGTGTGGCGCGCCCGATGCAGGGCGGATCGCCTTCTCCCGATGAAGGCGGCAAGCAGTTTCCGCCCCTCGACTCGGTTCCCCTCCCCGGCGCTGCGATGAACGAGTTCGAGCCGGTCAGGCAGTCGCAGGGCGACGCGATGAGCCGCTTGAACGACCGCCAGACCAACGAGGCCGAAATCGCCCCGAAGGCCGAAGGGTTCGAAGCGAGCGTCCACAAGATCAAGGAGCAAGTGCTTCCGCGCCTGCTCGAGCGCATCGATCCCGAAGCAGCCGCATCGCTGAACAAGGAAGAGCTGGCCGAAGAGTTTCGCCCGATTATCGGCGAAGTGCTTGCGGAGCTGAAGTTCACGCTCAACCGGCGCGAGCAATTCGCTCTTGAAAAGGTGCTCGTCGACGAATTGCTCGGTCTGGGGCCGCTCGAGGAGCTGCTCAACGATCCGCTGATCACCGACATCATGGTCAATGGCCCCGACCAGACCTACATTGAAAAAAAGGGCAAGCTGACGATCGCGCCGATCCAGTTCCGCGACGAGGAGCATCTGTTCCAGATCGCGCAGCGGATCTGCAATTCGGTCGGCCGTCGCGTCGATCAGACAACGCCGCTTGCCGATGCCCGCCTCGCCGACGGGTCACGCGTCAACGTGATTGTGCCGCCGCTGTCGTTGCGCGGCACGGCAATCTCAATTCGTAAGTTTTCCGCCAAACCGATCACGCTCGACATGATGGCCAAGGGCGGGTCGATGTCCGACAAGATGTCGACCGCGCTGAAGATTGCGGGCGCGTGCCGGTTCAACATCGTCATTTCGGGCGGCACGGGCTCGGGCAAAACAACCATGCTCAACGCCCTGTCGAAGATGATCGACCCGGGCGAGCGCGTGCTGACCATCGAGGATGCGGCCGAGTTGCGCTTGCAGCAGCCCCACTGGCTCCCGCTCGAAACGCGCCCGGCGAACCTCGAGGGGCAAGGCGCGATCACGATCCGCGACCTCGTCATCAACGCCCTTCGTATGCGCCCGGACCGCATCATTTTGGGCGAAATTCGCGGGCCCGAGTGCTTCGACATGCTTGCGGCCATGAATACGGGTCACGACGGTTCGATGTGCACGCTTCACAGCAACTCGCCGCGTGAAGCCATCGCGCGTATGGAAAACATGGTGATGATGGGCGACATCAAGATGCCCAAGGAAGCGATTTCGCGCCAGATCGCCGATTCGGTAGATCTCGTCATTCAGGTAAAGCGCCTGCGCGACGGTTCGCGCCGCACCACCAACATCACTGAAGTGATCGGCATGGAAGGCGACGTCATCGTCACCCAGGAATTGTTCAAGTTCGAATAT
>JANMKS010000046.1:0-2834 GCA_031372155.1 Sphingomonas sp. | reverse complement strand
TAAAGCCCCGCTGCTGCGAGCATGGCGCTGGCACCGTGCTCGGCGTCGTCGGCGCCCGCTCGCATGAAGGCGAACAGTTCGCGTCCGGTGCCGATGGGACCGGGTGGCGATGGTACGGGCACGCGGCTTGCGAGATCGGTGCCAAGCGTATCGAGTGTGCCATGCTCGGCATCAATTCGAACAATGTCGCCGTCGCGAAGGCAAGCGAGCGGGCCGCCCAGTGTCGCTTCAGGATAGGCGTGGATTGCGGCCGGAACCTTGCCGGACGCGCCCGACATGCGGCCGTCCGTCAGGAGCGCGACACGGAAGCCCTTGTCCTGAAGAACGCCGAGCGCGGGTGTAAGCTTGTGGAGTTCGGGCATGCCGTTCGCTTGCGGCCCCTGAAACCGGACGACGACAATGACGTCGCGGTCGAGCTCGCCCGCTTTGAAGGCGCGGAGGACATCGTCCTGCGTACTGAAGACGGCACAGGGCGCCTCGACGATCCAGCGTTCGGGATCGACGGCGCTCGTCTTGATGACTGCACGGCCGAGATTACCCTTCAGAAGGCGCATCCCACCGTCAGGCGCGCACGGTTCGGCGGCGGGGCGGATCATGTTGGCGTTGACCGGAACAGCTACCGCGGCTTCCCACATGAGCGCGTCGTCGATGAGGACGGGATTTTGCGAATAGTCGGTCAGGTCGGCCCGGGCGACTGTCACGATGTCGCGATGCAACAG
This sequence comes from Sphingomonas sp., assembly GCA_031372155.1. Lineage (GTDB taxonomy): Bacteria > Pseudomonadota > Alphaproteobacteria > Sphingomonadales > Sphingomonadaceae > Sphingomonas_O. The sequence goes on along the minus strand of JANMKS010000046.1, from coordinate 2,115 downwards.
CCCGGCATCGAGCAGCTCGCGGATGACAAACCCGATGCCGCCCGCGTGCTGGAAGTCGTTGATGTCGCCCGACCCGTTGGGATAAACGCGGGCGATGAGCGGGACGGCCGCGGAAAGCGCATCGAAGTCCGCCCAGTCGATGACGATACCAGCGGCGCGCGCGATTGCGGGCAGATGGATCGCATGATTGGTCGAGCCTCCGGTCGCGAGCAGGCCAACGCAGGCGTTCACGATCGCCTTTTCATCTATGCACCGGCTCAAGGGGCGGTAGTCTGAGCCGTCCCAGCCGATCGCAGCAAGACGGTGGACGGCCGCCCGCGTCAGTTCGGTGCGCAGCTTCGTGCCGGGATTGATGAAGGCGGCACCGGGCATGTGGAGGCCCATGACCTCCATCATCATCTGGTTTGAATTGGCGGTGCCGTAAAACGTGCAGGTGCCGGCGTCGTGATAGCTCTCCGCCTCGGCTTCGAGCAGTTCGGCCTGACCTACTTTTCCTTCGGCAAACAGCTGGCGAATGCGCTGCTTTTCGTTGTTGGGCAGGCCCGAGGGCATGGGCCCGCCCGGAATGAGAATAGCGGGCAGGTGCCCGAAGCGCAGCGCGCCTATGAGCAGGCCGGGAACGATCTTGTCGCAGATGCCGAGCAGTGCCACGCCCTCGAACATCGCGTGGCTTAGCGCCACGGCTGTCGACAGCGCAATCGTATCGCGGCTGAATAGCGACAGGTCCATGCCCGCCTGTCCCTGCGTCACGCCGTCGCACATCGCGGGGACGCCGCCAGCCACTTGCGCCGTCGCCCCGGCCTCGCGCGCGGCGATCTTGATCACTTCGGGATAGCGACCATAGGGCTGATGCGCGGACAGCATGTCATTGTAAGCGGTGACGACGCCGATGTTCATCGCCTTGCCCGCGCGGATGACCGGCTTGTCCTCTGCGGAGGCCGCAAAAGCGTGCGCGAGGTTGCCGCACGACAGGTTGGGCCGATTCGTCCCTTGATCACGCTGTCGCGCCATCAGATCGAGATACGCGGCGCGGGTGGGGACCGACCGCTCGACAATGCGGGCCGTTACGGCCTCGACGACGGCGCGGCGGTCACTCATGCCAGCTGGCTCCGTCGCGCTCGATCATGGCGATGGCGGCCGACGGACCCCAGGTGCCTGCGGTATAGGCTTTCGCGTCGATGCCCGCCTCTTCCCATGCCTTGTGGATTGAATCGACCCAGGTCCAAGCTGCCTCGATCTCGTCGCGACGTACGAACAGCGTCGTGTCGCCCTCGAGCAGGTCGAGAAGGAGTCGCTCATACGCGATGCGCCTCCGGCTATTGGCGAAGGCATCGGCAAGGCTGACGTCAAGCCCGACCTTCTTTATCGCGATGCCGTTGCGGTCCAGACCGGGTTCCTTGGTCATGACGGTCAGCCGGATCCCTTCTTCGGGTTGCAGACGGATGACGAGTGCGTTGGGCTCGAGGCCCGCGCCACGTGCTTTGAAAATCGAGTGCGGCACGCGCCGAAATTGTATGAGGATCTCGGAATGACGCGCGGGCATGCGCTTGCCAGTGCGCAGGTAGAAGGGCACGCCCTGCCAGCGCCAGTTGTCGAGATGCGCCTTCACGGCGACGAACGTCTCCGTGTTCGATGCTTTGCCGAGTTCGTCAGCATAAGCCTTTACCGGCTGGCCATCGACCGCACCCTGCCGGTACTGGCCCTTGACCGAATGATGGGCGGCCGCAGCGGCGGTCATGGGGCGGAGCGAGCGCAGCACCTTGACCTTTTCGTCGCGCACCGCGGTCGCCGTGTAGCTTGCGGGCGGTTCCATCGCGACGAGTGCGAGCAATTGCAGCATGTGGATCTGAACAATGTCGCTCAGCGCCCCGACGCCATCGTAGTAAGACACCCGGCCCTCCAGGCCGACGGTCTCGGCGACGGTGATCTGGACATGTTCGATGTTCGACGCGTTCCACAACGGCTCAAACAGCGTGTTGCCGAAGCGCAGGACGAGGAGGTTTTGCACAGTCTCCTTGCCGAGGTAGTGATCGACGCGAATGATGTCCTCCTCGTCGAACGCCGCGCCGACACGGGCGTTGACCTCACGGCTTGACGGCAAGTCGTGGCCGATCG
>JANMKS010000007.1:0-4687 GCA_031372155.1 Sphingomonas sp. | reverse complement strand
CGGGCCGCTGTTATGGAAATTGTGGCAGATCCCGTCTTCGCTCCAGCGTGCGATCGAACTGTGCGTGCTGGCGCTCGGCCTGCTCGCCCTGCCGATGATCCATTTCTACCGGGTCGAGCGGGAGGGGCTGTTCGCGCTGATAGCACTGGGTGCGGCGCTCGTCCCCGCCATCGGCATTGCCACGGGCTGGCGTGCCAGCGACCGGCAGGGCGACGCGCGGTTCGCATTCCTCACGACGACGCTCGCGCTGCTGGTGGGCTGTGCGGCACTGCTGGCGCTGCCGCACTGGCTGTGGCCTGTCGCCATCGGCGCGATTGCGGCCATGCTGCTGCTGTTTGGAGCAGAGGCGAGGGACAGCCGTATCGAACAGATCGCTTCGACCTTTTCGGGTGCCGCGCTGTTCGGCCTTCTGTTTCAGGCGGCACAGAATGGCGAGGCACTTGCGCTCGTCACCGGCGCGGTCGCACATCCGGAATACGCCGTCATCCGCTGGGGTCTGCTGGCCATCACATTCGCGCTGTTCGCATGGCGCGGCGTCAACGCGCAGATACGCAATGGCGCTTTCGGCATCGCTGGTGCTCTTGCCTATGGCGTCGCTGCACAGCTGGTCCCCGGCTGGACGCTGCCGATTGCACTTGCCGTCGTAGCGACCGCAATGCTGGCGCTGGCGCGTCTGCGAAAATCGGCCAAGGAGGAGCTGAACGCTGCCTTCTTTGCCGCGTTGACGGTGCCGCTTCTTGTCGTGACGGGGCGCTGGCCGTTGCCCGAGTGGTCGCGTGTTCTCGGCCTCGGATCAATTGTCGTCGAAGCCCACGCAGTGCTACGCTGGTTCGTGCTCACCGCGCTCGCAATTCTTTTTGCGGCACGCTCGACCAACCGCGCAATCCGGGTCACCGCGCAAGTTGCTGCGGCGGCGCTTGGCTATGGGGCCGTCGCGCAGTTCATGCCGGCGGCTTATCTGCCCTTGATTGCGCCCGCCGGCATCGTCGCGCTGGCATGGTGGCGGAAGCAAAAGGTTGTTCACATCCTGCCCGCCGCAGCGACGTTGCTAGCGATCCTCGTCACGTGGGCGCTCATTCCCGTCGGACTCTGGACGCAAGGCGCACTGCTTTCAGTCGGCGGCATCCCGATGGTCGTGACGGCGGCGCTGTTCCCGCTTGCGGTCGTGCTGAAGCAGTTGCTCATCCCGGCCGTGCTGCTCGGCCTCGCATTGTGGCTCAGCCGCAACACGCTTGGGCAGGCGTACCGCATTCTTGTCACGTCGCTCGCGGCGGCGCTTGCTGGAATTGCGATCCATACGTTGTACAGGCTCGGCTTCGCGCAGGTCATGGGCAGTGATTTCATCACGACGGGCGTTGCGCAGCGGCTCGTTTGGGAAGGCGTGCTAATCCTGCTCGGCTGGGTATTGTCGCGGCGCGAACGTGCCCGGCCGTTCGCCATTGCGCTTGCGGCAACAGGAGCGCTTCACGCACTGTGGTACGGTTTGATCCTCCACAACCCGCTCTGGGCGATGCAGGTAGTGGGAGCGCTTCCCATCGCCAACCTGCTCGTGCCGCTCGTCGCGGTTCCTGCCGCAGGTGTCGTGCTGCTCCGCACGCTGCTTCCCGCGTGGCGCACGATGACAGAACGCCCGGTTCAACTCGGCGCGATGGTGCTTGTCGCGGGCCTTGCCTGGGGGCTGCTGCGGCAGGTGTTCCACGGCACGCTGCTGGCGCTGCCCGGCGTATATCCGACCGAGGATATTCTGCGTTCGATCCTGGCGATCGTGCTCGCGGTCGGGTTCTTGCTGTGGGGCATCCGTGCGCAGTTGCGCGACTGGCGGATCGCCTCGCTCGTGCTGATGCTCGGCGCGGTCGCGAAAGTGTTCCTGTTCGACGCCTCGGGCCTCGAAGGCCTGCTTCGCATCGGCTCGTTCGTCGCACTTGGGTTCAGCCTGATCGGTATCGGCTGGCTCTACAGCCGCCAGCTCAAAAGCGATGCCGCGCAAGTAACCCTATGATCAGCTTTGCGCACTACCCCACACCTAAGGGAGTTCTCGATGTCCGCGCCTGACGTGTCACTGCTTGCAAGGCGCCGTTTTGGGCCGCTGTTCGTCGTCCAATTCCTTGGTGCGTTCAACGACAACGTCCTGAAGTTCGCGTTGCTGTTCCTCGCCAATTTCACGATTTACGAAAGCCAGCCCGACAAGGCCGAAACACTTGCGGTCCTGACGACGGGCATTTTCATCCTGCCCTATTTCCTGTTCTCGTCGCTTGCCGGACAGCTTGCCGACGCCTGGGACAAGGCAAAGCTCGTGCGCGCAATCAAGGCGGCAGAGGTCGGCATCATGGCGCTCGGCCTCGCGGGCTTCTGGTGGCAATCGCTCCCCCTGCTGCTCGTCGCGCTGTTCCTGATGGGGTGCCATTCGACGATTTTCGGCCCGGTCAAATACTCGATCCTGCCGCAGCAGTTGCAGGGCGGCGAGCTGATGGGCGCGACCGGCCTGATCGAAGCGGGGACGTTCCTCGCCATCCTCGGCGGGCAATTGCTCGCCGGACTGCTTCCGCCGTGGGAGGCGGGTCTCGCGGCGACCGGGCTGGCGCTGGTGGGGTTGATCGCAAGCCTGTTCATCAAACCTGCCCCTGCGACATCGCCGGGACTGAGGATCGACCTCAACGTCTTTCGCGGGACGTGGCATATATTGAAGGCGGCGCAGACGGGGCGCGGGCTGTGGCTCTGTATCCTTGGCATCAGCTGGTTCTTTGCGGTGGGCGCAGTGGTGCTCAGCGAGTTTGCACCGCTCGTCTCGGGCGTGCTCGAAGCGCAAAAGGAAGTCGTGACGCTGTTCCTGCTGACCTTCTCGGTCAGCATCGCTGTCGGATCGATGGCCGTAAACCGGATGCTGAAGGGCGAAGTTTCGGCAAAATATGTGCCGATCTCGGCCATCGCAATGGCTGGCTTCCTGATCACATTGTGGCTCTCGACGAGCGGCTATGATGTCGCGGTTTCGGGCGCGAATATCGGTGCGTTCGTGAAGAGCGCGGGCGCGATCCCGATACTTCTCTCGCTGGCGGGCCTGGCCTTTGCGGGCGGCATGTTCATCGTGCCGCTTTACGCCATCCTGATGATGCACAGCCCGCCCGAGCGCCGGTCACAGATCATAGCCGCCAATAACATCGTGAACGCGATCGTCACGGTCGCGATGGTCGCCGTCGTGACTGGCCTGCTGGCAACGGGCGTCGATGTGCCCGGCATTATCGGCGCGCTCGGCTTTGCCACGCTGTTCATCGCGCTGATTTCGGTGTGGCTGCTGCCCGAGACACTGGTGAAGTCGCTGATCCGGCGTGTCCTCGTCATGCTCTATCGAGTCGAGTTGCGTGGCGCGGAAAACATGCCGCGGGTGGGGGAGCGCGCCGTCGTCGTCGTCAACCATGTGTCGTTCCTCGACGGGCTGCTGCTCGCGGTATTCCTGCCGGGCAAGCCCGTATTCGCGGTCCACACGCGCATCGCCAACGCGTGGTGGATGAAGCCCGCGCTGAAACTGTTCGAGGCGTTTCCCGTCGACCCGACCAACCCGATGTCCGCCAAGGCGATGGTGAAAGCGGTGCGCGGCAACCGTACGCTCGTCATTTTCCCGGAAGGGCGCATCACCAGAACCGGCGCGCTGATGAAGATTTTCGACGGGCCCGGCATGGTCGCTGACAAGGCCGATGCGCCGATCGTGCCGGTTCGCATCGACGGCGCGCAGTTCACGCGCTTTTCCTATCTGAAGGGCAAAGTGCGGCTGCGCTGGTTCCCCAAGGTGACGCTGACGATCCTCCCACAACGCCGCTTCGTCATCGAAGGCGAGATGTCGGCACGCGAACGCCGCGCGGTCGCCGGGCGGCGGCTGTACGACGAGATGTCGCAGATGATCTTTGCAACGACCGACATCGATCGGACGCTGTTTCAGGCATTGCTCGACGCGCGCGATATCCATGGCGGCGGCGCCAAAGTGCTCGAGGACATCAAGCGCGATCCGCTGACCTATCAGCGCATCGTGACGGGCGCGGTCGCGCTTGGAAACGTGTTCGAGAAGGGCACGAAACGCGGCGAGGCGGTCGGTCTCCTCCTGCCCAATGTAAACAGCGTCGTCGTTGCTTTCTTTGCGCTTCAGGCAAAGGGTCGCGTGCCCGCGATGCTCAACTACACCGCCGGCCTCGCCAATCTCCATTCGGCGACCGACACTGCATGCATCAAAACAGTCGTCACGGCACGCGCGTTCGTCGATCAGGCAAAGCTGGGTGATACCGTGGCGGCACTCCAAGCGAGTGGAAGGACCGTCGTCTGGCTCGAGGATGTAGCGGCAGCCATCGGGTTGAAGCAGAAGCTGACCGCGCTCGTGCAACGCCGGTTCGTGGCGTGGACACATTCGCGGCTGAAGATCGCGCCCGACGATGCGGCGGTCATACTGTTTACCAGCGGGTCGGAGGGGCTGCCGAAGGGTGTCGTCCTATCGCATCGCAATCTGCTCGCCAATTGCGCGCAGCTTTCGGCACGGATCGACTTCAACGCCGCCGATGTCGTGCTCAACGCGCTGCCAGTCTTTCACAGCTTTGGCCTGACCGGTGGGACGCTGCTGCCGATCCTCAACGGCGTCCGCACGCTGCTGTATCCCAGCCCGCTGCACTATCGCATCGTCCCCGCGCTGGCTTATGATGCGAACGCG
>JANMKS010000476.1:0-4258 GCA_031372155.1 Sphingomonas sp. | reverse complement strand
ATGACTGACACGCCTTCCGACACGTCTGAAGCCCTATCCGCGCCGGTGAGCGAAGGTGTTGAGGGTATTGCTTTGCGACGCGATCGATTGCTGGCGTCGCTCACGTTGATCGCGGGGTGCGGCCTCGCGCTGGGCCTGCCGTTCGCCCTGAGCGCCGGTCGGGAATTCTTCATGCCGGTCACAGCGGCGCTGGTGATCGCCATCGCACTCGTTCCCGCGCTGGAGGCGTTGGAGCGGCGGCGTCTGCCGTCGTGGGCCGCAGCGCTGCTGTGTGTGCTCGCGTTCCTGATCGCGGTGAACATCGCACTGGCGGCCATCGTGGTCCCTGCGACGGAATGGGTGCAACTGTTGCCCCAGCGACTGATGCGAATTCAAAGCAACATCCAGCCGCTCATCGAACTCTATGACAGCCTGCAGCGCTTCGTCGATCGAGCCGTTCGGACGATGGCGACCCGGGCAGAGGTGCGCAGTCCGCAAAGCACGGCCGTCGCACCACCCAGTTCGATCCTCGAACTTGCGGCAACGTCGGCACCCGCCGCCATCATCCAGATGTTCTTTGCGCTGTTGCTGATCTTTTTCCTGTTGTCCGGCTGGACGCAGATGCGCGCGCGCGCAATCACCGCACGCGCCAGCTTTTCGGGTGCGATGGCGACGGCGCGTGTCATTCACAACGTGGTGGAGGCGACGGCGGCCTATCTTGGCACCATCACGCTGATCAACGTGACGCTCGGCCTGGTCGTCGCAGGCGTGCTGTGGTTCATCGGTATGCCGTCACCGCTGATGTGGGGCGGGATTGTAACGATCCTGAACTATGTACCTTATCTGGGCCCGATATTTGCCGCGGTGCTCCTTACGCTGGGCGGACTGATGACTTTTTCCGATGTCGGCATCGCCCTTGTACCGGCCGCGGTCATGGTCGGGCTTCATCTGGTCGAAGCCAACGCGGTGACGCCGCTTATCGTCGGCAGGCGGTTGACGATCAATCCTGTGATGATCCTCGTTTCCATCAGCTTCTGGGGGTGGGTGTGGGGACCGCTTGGCGCGCTGCTTGCAGTGCCGCTGCTCATTATCATGCAGACGGTTGTCGCAGCGGCCGGCAAACCCGATATCGGCGGATTCCTGTTCGAAGAAGGAACTCTCACGCACCCCGTCGACGAGCACGGCGATCGCCTTGACAGCCCCGGGGGGCTCGCCTAACAGCCGCGCCTCACGCAGCGATGCGGGTGTAGCTCAGTTGGTTAGAGCGCCGGCCTGTCACGCCGGAGGTCGCGGGTTCGAGCCCCGTCACTCGCGCCACAGCACCCCGGCCGGCTCTTGCCGAAAAGCGGGTGCTTAAAGAAGCGTGCCCAGCTCCATCCAGCGCAACAGCGGTTTCATCGGCAGTATCCACACGGTTCCGGCGATCGCGAAGAACACCGCCTGAAGCGGCCAGGCGAGGGTCAAGACGGCGGGCGTCGCGACGAGCACGAGCAGCGCCCAGACCACAATCAGGGCGAGCATCAACAGCACCCCGACAGGCTTGCGCCAGCTGGGTGCACCTAGGGGTTCGGGCATCGGTTCAAGTCCTTCACGTGGAAAGCAGCTTCGGTGAGGATCGCGTCGAGGGGAATATCCCAAGGCTCGGCAGCGATGCGGGGAACGCGCTGTCCCTCCCAGGCGATGCCAATCCGGCGCGCGGTGGGATGGGCGGCAAGGTAGCGGTCATAATGACCGCCGCCCTGTCCGATGCGATTGAACGCGTCGTCGAAGCCGAGCAGGGGCACGAGAATGACGTCAGGTTCGACGGTCGGCGCATTGGCCAATGGTTGCGTTCCGCCCCATACCGATTGCTCGAGTGGGTCGCCAGGGGACCAGCGGTGGAACTTCATGAGGGCGTGCTTTGAGGCGAGTGCGGGAAGTGCGAGCGCGACTTCAGTGGCGGCCAATACAGGGAGTGGATCGGGTTCGCCGGCGACGGGCAGGTAGAGTGCCACGATCGTGGCACGAGCGAACACCGCGCCAAGGTCGGGGTCCGGCGTCAACAGAAAAAACCCGTCTCGTTCGAGGTTTAGTCGCCGCTTCCTAAGTTCGCGTCGCAGCGCGGTTCGTGCTGTCGAGGCGGAAAGTGACGGGACCGCCATGGCCGTTTGCTCCGAATATCCTCTGACGCCAGTTAACGTCAGGTGGGGACCATATACGCGGGCCAGGACCCGCACAGGGACAGCCCCCTTGGATGATGAATCGCCTCAGGGATGTTCCACGAGCTCGTACCGGGCAGTGCCCGTCCGTCCCTATCTAGGCGCGCTCGAGGCTATCGGCAACGGCCTCGACGCGCGACGCGAGTTTGGAGAGCAACGCCGCGACCTTTGGATCGGGAGCAGCGGTCGGCACGCTTGCTGCGTTTTCCGCGAGTTCGTCGGCGAGCAGGAGCGCGGCAAACAGCAACTGGCGCGCTTCGTTGACGTCACCAACGGCGGCACGCGCCTCGGCGGCCTTCCGATCGACATGCGACGCGATCGTGCGGAGATGATCCTCGCCACCGTCGCGGCAGGCGATTGCGTAGCTGCGGCCACCGACCTTGATCTCGACGTCTGCCATCAGCGGGCTCCCCCTGCGCGCGCGATGACGGTTTCCAGGCTGGCGAGCGCGGCCTGTGTCCTGGTCCTGAGTGCCTGATAGCGCGAGTCGTCGTTGGCGACGCGCGGACGGGCCGCAACCGCTTCTATCCGTGCCAAAGCAAGTTCGATGCGCGCGAGCGCCTGAGCTGTCGATTCCTGATCCATATCGACGTGAATAGCACGCGCCACGCGGGCTTCAACCGGTTGCTCAAGTTGACGCATGCGTCCCCCCGCGACAAAGGAACGCGCCATCGCGCTTCGTTGCGACTCGCGCACTGACCCAAAGGACCCCGCATGGCCGTGACGCCCGACAGACTCGCCAATGCCATTCGCGCGCTGGCGATGGATGCGGTCGAGGCGGCGAATTCGGGCCATCCGGGAATGCCGATGGGAATGGCCGATGTGGCAACGGTGTTGTTCACAGAATATCTGAAGTATGACCCGCAAGCACCTAAATGGCATGATCGTGACCGTTTCGTCCTGTCCGCGGGGCATGGATCGATGCTTGCCTATGCCACGCTTTACCTGACGGGCTACGCGCGGCCGACGATCGAGGATATCCGCAACTTTCGCAAGCTTGGCAGCCCGTGTGCCGGGCATCCCGAGAACTTCGAACTGGAGGGCGTGGAGACGACGACCGGACCGCTGGGGCAGGGATTTGCGACCGCGGTCGGGATGGCGATCGCCGAGCGTCACTTGAACGCGGTATTCGGCGACGACCTGGTCGATCACAAGACCTGGGTAGTTGCCGGCGACGGATGTTTGATGGAGGGCATCAATCACGAGGCCGTGGGGCTGGCCGGACATCTGGGGCTGGGGCGGCTGATCGTGTTGTGGGACGACAACCGGATCACCATCGATGGCGCGACGAGCCTGTCGACGAGCGAGGATATCCCAGGACGTTACCGGGCGAGCGGATGGCATGTCGAGGTGTGCGACGGGCACGACCCGGTTGATATCGCGCGTGCCTTCGATACGGCGCTGGCTGATCCGCGACCTTCGCTGGTCGCGTGCCGGACGATCATCGGCAAGGGCGCACCAAACAAGCAGGGTACGTCGGCGACGCACGGCGCGGCGCTGGGTGCGAGCGAGGTCGCGGCGGCACGTGAGGCGCTGGGCTGGGAGGCCGAGCCGTTCGTCATTCCCGACGATATCCTGTCAGTGTGGCGCGAAGCGGGAAGACGTGGCGCCACTGTTCGCGAGGCATGGGAAGGTCGGCTGTCGATTCATAGGGAAGCCGGCGAATTTCAACGCCGGATGAGCGGCGACCTGCCCGACGGGCGGATACTACAGGCATATCTGGACCGCCTGATCGCCAAACCTGCGAATGTCGCGACGCGCAAATCGTCCGAAATGGCGCTGGAGGTGATCAACGCGGCGTTGCCCGAGACGATCGGCGGATCGGCCGATCTGACGGGTTCGAACAATACCAAGACATCGGCGACCAAGCCCATGACAAGGGACGATTATTCGGGGCGATACATCTATTACGGCATCCGTGAGTTCGGCATGGCCGCGGCGATGAACGGAATGGCGCTGCATGGCGGTATCATTCCTTATGGCGGCACGTTCCTGGTGTTTTCCGACTATTGCCGTCCCGCCATCCGGCTATCGGCATTGCAGCAGGCGCGCGTCATCTATGTGATGACCCACGACAGCAT
>JANMKS010000395.1:0-8293 GCA_031372155.1 Sphingomonas sp. | reverse complement strand
ACCATTTCAACGAGCCGGGCATCGAGCGCCGCCGTGTCGGCCTCGCGCGCCGATTGCCGCCGGTCGAAGGTGTAGCGGATAAGCGCAACGCCGCCATCGCCGAGATCGATCGACCAGTTAAGGAGCAAGCCGTCGCAAGCGGTGGCAAGCATATCGCCGATCGCGATCCGGCGCGCGGTAGAAAGATCGTCGCGAGGAAGCCACGCAAAAGCAAACAGGTGACGGTCGAGCGCATCCTTCGCGAGCACCAGCTTGGGCCGTGGCCGATCCGCGAGCGACATTGCGGTCAGTGCCAGCGATTCCAGCGCATCGTCGTCGATGGCAATCAGCAGATCATGCGGGAGCGCCGTCAGCGCGTGCGACAGCGCCTTTCCGGCATGGCCCGTCGGATCGAAGCCGTACTTGTCCTCGAGAGCGCGCAGGCGTCGACGCAGTACCGGAATGACTTCGGGCGACGCCGCGATCGCTGCACTTGTCCAGAGGCCGGCATGGACCGAAATTCCGGACTCGGTCGCGACAACAAGAAGGTCGAGCGGCGCGCGCCTGTGCACTGTCGAGATGAAGTTCGATTTGACGAGCAACGGTCCCGGGTGGCGAGCAAGCCAGGCCGCCGCAGCTTGCCGTGATTCGGACGACAACAATGCATCCCCCACGGCCGAGGCAATGCCGAGCGCATGCGACACAGCGCCGGCACGATCGAAATGCGCGGCCCCAAGGAGCGTGAAATTCCGGTCGAGGAACCATTGCAGCAGCGCCCCACCCTCGCTCTGTCCGAGCCGCGTGGCGTCGGCGGCAAGCGCCGCCTTCATCGCTTCCCAATCTCTCACGGCCGCGCGCACATGGCCCAGATTGGTCTCGAGGTCGGCAAGCAACGCCTTGCGCCCCGGCGCATCAGCGCGCTCGGTCTCGACATAGATGAGCGACGCACCGTCGATAACCGGATGGAGGATGCGATCGACCGCGAGGCCGTGCGCGCCGATCGTCGCCGCGATCGAATCGACGAGGAACGGCATGTCTTCGTTGGCTAGCGCGATACGCATGATGCGACGGCCGCCGGTGGTAACATCGGTTTCGGCAACGATGCCCGGGCGATCGCTGGCCCGTTTCGCAAGCGCCCTCAACGCCAGTTCGGAAGCGGCGGCGCGATCGTCGCGTGTGAAGCCGTCGGTTTCTCCGGGAAGCGCGCCTTTCAGAAGCGACTTGCCAAGGGTGTCGATTTGTTTGGACGTAAAGTCACTGGGGTTCGTCGCGATTGCGCGTGCCGTAGCCATGCTTGTTCCCGGTCGTTGCGGCGATGCCGCTCTCGCGCATCATCATGGCGACGCTATGCGCTGCCAGTCGTCCAATCTCAACGGCAAATGGCTCCGCAAATTAAGCGGTGATGGTCCGCAAGGCGCGATCGAGCAACGGCTTGTCGTCGGGGACAACCCCGATGATGGCGACGCGATCAGCATCGACACGACGAGCGACCAGCACCACGAATTCATCGTCGCCGGGAAGCGTCAAAACCGCCTGCGCCTCGAGCGTGCGAGCAATATCGCGCGCTGCATCGGGCTTGAGCAACGCACCCTCCGGACGACGCTCGCGGCGGTCTGCCGAGACGATCGCCTTCAGTCCCCCCGGGTATTGATCAAGGAACACGCGCATTCCCCCGACGGGAAGGCCGTGGCGCTTTCCGTATGACAGCGCAGCCGCAAACTCGGTCAACCTGGTCTTGTCATAGTCGGCACCGAAGACGAGCTTCACGACCGGAGTCATCGGCGCGCGCGCTTGTCCGACGATGCCCGTTTCCGACAGCAGCTCGCGATATTCATCGGCGCGCACGTCGGCGAGCAGTGCAAAATCATAAGCCTGGCCAAGCGCGTGATACAGCGCGGCGCGCCCGCGGCTATCCGCATGACGCATTACGTCCGCACTCGCGCGCGCTGCGGCCAGCCAGTCGGCAAGGCCGGTGCCTTGCGGCGAAGGCGTTTCGGGCAGGTCTTCATTACCCAGGTCGAGTTCGAGAACTTCGGGGCGCGACGGCGGAACTGGCGGCTCCTCGATTGCGTTCGGCCCGTCGGCCCAAACCGGCATCGTCGGGCGCGATTGCGGCACGGCAAGCGCGTGCGCAAGTTCCAGATGCAACGCATCGGATTGCGCGGCGTCTACGACCTCTTTCCAGTTGATGACGCCGTACACGAAATCGATTGTGTCATCGTCCGACGACAAGGGCATCAAGATGCCGCGATACATCGTGTTGTGGCCGGCGGTATTCACGAACTCCGCCTCGAAGCCAATGGGCGCACGGTTGGCGATGATCTGAAGATAATGGTCGGTGAGCCGCGACAACAGCGAACGGGCCGGCACCTCGGCCACAGTCAGCGGGTCATTGTCAAAACCGCACTCATGGCCGAGCTTTGCACCCAGATACGCGATCGATGGGTTTTCCGCGCCATTCGTGAAATCCAGCAGCACGCTGTTCGGGCCGAAATCGGTCAGCGACGCCGCATCGAGATCCTCGATCGACGGATAGGCACGCCCGTCGAGCAGCGAGACCCAATGGTTGTAGGCACGGACGTGCATCCGGCGTTCGTCGCTGCCGATGGCGTCAGGCGCTTCGACACCGTAATCAGGCAGATACTCGGCGGGCACGTCGCCCGCACCGGTCCCTTCATCCGCCTGAAAATCGCTCATCCTGTCCATTGATCGGCCCCGGAAAAAATCCTGTCCCGGCGGATATGCCTTCACCTTGGTTACCAAGCCCTTAAGAGTTGGGCCAACGACCGGTGTCGCTTGCCGGGACCGCACATCGCTGTTAATGGCCCGCCCGCATCGGCGTGCCGCCTTAGCTCAGCCGGTAGAGCATCGCATTCGTAATGCGAGGGTCAGGTGTTCGAGTCACCTAGGCGGCACCAGCGGCTTTCTGTCCTTTCATGTCCGCGATGGATTGCCTTCGGGAGCGAACTCCCCAAGACGGGCATGGGCAGGGCGCGACGGCTTGGCGTCCGCAACATGAGAGTTCGACGATGCAGAGTTATGACGTCCTGATCGTCGGTACCGGCCATGCAGGCGCGCACGCCGCTATGCTGCTTCGACAGCAGGGGTTCACAGGCTCGGTCGCGATGGTCGGGGACGAGCCCGATCTGCCTTACGAGCGTCCGCCGTTGTCGAAGGAATATTTTTCGGGCGAAAAGCCGTTCGAGCGCATCATGATCCGCCCGGCGACGTTTTGGGCCGAGCGCGACATCGCCGTTTTGACCGGGCACCGGGTCATCGCCGTCGACCCGGATGCCAAGACGGTCGCCATCGAAAATGGTTTGCACTTCGGCTATGGCAATCTGATCTGGGCCACGGGCGGTGTTCCCCGCAGGCTCGATTGCGCGGGATCCGACCTGCGCGGCGTGTACACCGTTCGGACCCGCGCCGATGCCGATGCGATGATGGCGGCGCTGGATACGACGCAGCAGGTCGTCGTCGTCGGCGGCGGCTATATCGGGCTGGAAGCGGCCGCTGTCCTTGCCAAGGCGGGCAAGTCGGTGACGGTACTGGAGGCGCTCCCACGCGTACTTGCCCGCGTTGCTGGCGAACCGCTGTCGCGCTTTTACGAAGCAGAGCACCGCGCCCACGGAGTCGATGTGCGGCTCGAGGCGAAACTGGACTGTTTCGTCGGGAAAGCCGGCGTGCTTACGGGCGTGCGTATGGCCGACGGCGAGGTTTTGCCCGCCCAAATGGCCATCGTCGGCATCGGGATTTCACCGGCAGTCGGACCGCTGATTGCGGCGGGTGCAAAAGGTAGCAACGGTGTCGAGATCGACGGCCATTGCCGCACATCATTGCCCGACGTCTATGCCGTCGGGGATTGTGCAAACCACGAGAACGGTTTTGGCGAGGGCGGGCGAATTCGGCTCGAATCGGTGCAAAACGCCAATGATCAGGCGACGACCGCGGTAAGGTCGATCCTCGGCGACCCGCAACCCTATCACGCCGTTCCCTGGTTCTGGTCGAACCAGTACGACCTTCGGCTGCAGACGGTGGGTCTGTCCACCGGATATGACGATCTGGTTCTGCGCGGCGATCCCGCGACGCGCAGTTTTTCGGTCGTGTATCTGAGGGGCGGCAAGGTCATCGCGCTGGACTGTGTCAACGCGACCAAGGACTATGTTCAAGGTCGCAAACTGGTGATCGACGGCCTGTCGCCGGACAAGGCCTTGCTCGCCGACGCAACAGTACTGCTGAAGTCGCTGGTCGCCTGAACCCAAAGACCCGAATGCTGTAAATGGCATGACGGTCCCACGCGGACCCGAAACGGTGGGAGCGACGTTTTGCCGTGATGACGGATATTGCAGGGTGGATCGCGCCGGTCGCGACAATGATAGCGGCGATGATGACGGCGGCCAATCTGGGCACGCGCGTAACCGGATGGGGCTTCGTCGTATTTACGATCGGGTCGGTCTGTTGGTCGATCATCGGAATCGGTACCGGCCAGTCCAATCTCTTGCTGTCGAACGCTTTCCTGACGCTGGTGAACCTGGTCGGCATCTGGCGGTGGCTGGGGCGACAGGCGAAGTACGACGACGGCGCGACAGTCGCGGCAAACCGCAGTGCCGCCGCAAATGTGCCTACGCTCGCCTCGGCAAGCGGGCTTGTCGGGGCAAAATTACTGGCCCCGACGGGCGATGCGATCGGCTCGGTCGTCGATGCAATGTTTGAAAGCGCGTCGGGTAGAATGAGCTACGTCGTGGTGAGCGAAGGCGGTACTGCGGGCGTCGCCGAACGTCTGCACGCCTTGCCCGCGCGCGATCTCGAAATCTCGCACGGCATGATTACATGCGGGCTTGATTCAGAGATGCTCAGTAAGCTTCCCGTTCTCGACGGATCGCATTGGCCCGAACGCATCTGAGATATCCGACCCGCGTAGGGCACACTCCGTCGTCTTAACCCTTTGTTTACCATTACCCTGCGATTGCCAGCGCGCTTTCTGCGGTCAATGCGGGAGCGGGTTGGGGAAGATGGTTAACGCAAAACGCGGCACGGCTGTTTAGCTGGCCGCAAGAAGTATCGCGTTAACGATCTTCAGGGATTTTGGGGGACAAGACGCGATGGACATCGAGGCACCGGCCGGCGAGCGGTTCGTACTGGACTTCCCCGTAGCCGACGACACGGAGAGCGCGGGGTCGCTGCTTCCGCCACCCGTTGCCATCGTTCCATTGGCCGCGCTCGTTGTCGCCGCGTGCGGCGGGGGCGAAACCGGTTCATCCGGCGCTCCTCCAGTTGCGGGCGCTCCGCCGCCACCACCGCCCCCGCCGCCACTCACAGGGACACAGGCGGGACGAATGCTCGCGCAGGGCGCGATGGGTTCGACAAGGGCCGACATCGACAGTGTCATATCATTGGGATTTGACGGCTGGCTCGGCAGCCAGTTCAATGCTCCCCGCGCCACGAGCTTTTGGGACTGGCTCGTGTCGGCGGGCTATGCCGTCGACGCGAACAAGGACAACACAACCGGGTTCGACCCCGCCGTCTGGCGCCAGCTGATCGGCGGGACCGACCAGTTGCGTCAGCGCGTCGGCGTTGCCCTGCTCGACATGCTGGTGGTCGGGATCGACGGTGTTAACCTTAGCTGGCGCCAGATGAACATGGCCGCCTACATGGACATCCTGTGGGACAATGCCTTTGGCAATTTCCGCACGATCATGGACAAGATTTCGACCAATGCGGCGATGGGGTCGTTCCTGACGTTCCTCGGCAATCGCAAAGCCAATCCCGGGGCGGGCTCGGTTCCCGACGAGAATTATGCGCGCGAGCTGATGCAGCTGTTCACGATCGGCCTGTACAAGCTGAACGCCGACGGCACGCAGCAATCGTCCGGGGGAAAGCCGGTCGAGTCGTACACGCTGGACGATGTGACTGGGCTCGCCCGCGTGTTCACCGGCTGGGACCTGGACTCGAGCGACAACACGACGCCCGACCGGTATCGCCGCCCGATGACGCAGGTCGCTTCGCGGCACGAGCTCGGCGTGAAAACCTTCCTCGGAACGACGATTCCGGCAGGGACGATCGGTGCAGAAAGCCTCCGCCTCGCGCTCGATGCCATTTTCGCGCATCCCAACGTTCCGCCCTTCATATCAAAGCAACTGATCCAGCGGCTCGTCACGTCGAACCCGACACCCGCCTATATCGGCCGCGTGTCGGCCGTGTTCTCGAACAACGGCTCCGGCACACGCGGCGACCTCAAAGCGGTCGTTCGCGCAATCCTGCTGGATACCGATGCTCGCAGCGACACCGCCGCGGCGTCGAGCACGAGCTTTGGCAAGCTGCGCGAGCCGGTGACGCGGCTGACCGGCTGGGCGCGCGCCTTCGGTGCCAAGAGCCCGTCGGAGGCCTGGCCGATCGGCGATACGAGTTCGAGCTCGACGCGGCTTTCGCAAAGTGTCGGTCGCAGTCCGAGCGTCTTCAACTTCTTTCGGCCCGGCTATACACCGCCCAACAGCGCGGTCGCGACCGCCAATCTTGTCGCGCCTGAGTTCCAGATCACCAACGAACCGTCGGTCATCGCCTACCTCAACTACATGCGGTCGCTCATCCAGAACGGCACCGGCGACTTCAAGGCCGACTACACGACGATCCTGACCAAGGCAGCCGACAGCCAGGCACTGCTCGACGAGGTCAATTTGCTGGTGGCGGCAAACCAGGTGAGCGCGGCAACGATCGCGCAGATCAAGACTGCCATCGACAGCATTGCATCGGCAACGCCGACCGACCTCAACAACCGGGTTTACGCCGCCATCCTGCTGGTGATGGCGTCGCCCGAATATCTGACCCTAAAGTAAGGAACGTGCCCGTGACCGGAGACCAATCGCGCCGTGCTTTCCTGAAGCGATCCGCTGCGCTCGGCATTGCAGGGGGCGCAACGCCCTTCGTCATGAACCTTGCAGCCATTGGCGAGGCCGCGGCTTCGGTGGCAACTGACTACAAGGCCCTTGTCTGCGTGTTCCTATATGGCGGCAACGATTATGCCAACACGCTGACGCCCTATGATCAGGCGAGCTATGACGCCTATGCCGCACTTCGTCCCAATATCGCGTATCAGCGTGCGGCTCTCGATGCGACGGCACTGACGCCGTCCACGGCGCTTCCCGGCGGTCGGCAATATGCGCTCGCGCCAGCCTTGCTGCCGCTGTTGCCGACCTTCAACGCGGGCAAGCTTGCGGTCATGCTCAATCTGGGCACGCTCATCCAGCCGACGACCAAGGCGCAGTATAATGCACGCAACGTACCGCTGCCGCCCAAGCTGTTCTCGCACAACGACCAGCAATCGTTCTTTCAGTCAGCAGCGGCGGAGGGTGCGATTTCGGGCTGGGGCGGGCGCATCGGCGACCTGTTCCAGTCGGGCAACGGCACATCGACGTTGACGTGCATCAACGCGAGCGGCAACGCCGTATTCCTGTCGGGTCAGACCGCGATCCAGTACAGCGTGTCGACCAACGGGCCGATCGCGCTCAACAACAATGCGACGACGTTGTTCTCATCGGCCACCGCGAACAGCGTCCTGCGTTCGATGATCGCGGCACCGCGCACGCATCTGTTCGAGAACGAGCATACGCGGGTGACGAAGCGTTCGCTCGATGCCTATGCTCAGGTGACGACTTCGCTCGCCGCCGCGCCCGCACTTTCCACGGTCTTTCCGACAGGCAACAACCTCGCCGACCAGCTGAAGATTGTGGCCCGAATGATTTCGGTCAGCCAACAGCTCGGCGCCAAGCGACAGGTTTTTTTCGTGTCGATGGGGGGATTCGACAATCACGACAGCTTGGTCGCCAACCACCCCATCCTTCTGGGCCGTGTCGCGTCGGCGATGAAGGCATTTTACGACGCGACGGTCGAACTCGGCGTCAGTGACAAGGTCACGTCGTTCACCGGCTCCGATTTCGGACGGACCCTTGTCAACAACGACGACGGTTCAGATCATGGATGGGGAAGCATGCACTTCGTTCTGGGCGGGGCCGTGAACGGGCAGAAATTCTATGGCGCGGCACCCGTCGTTGCCAACAACGGACCCGACGATGTCGGACAAGGGCGGCTGTTGCCGACAATGTCGGTCGATCAATATGCGGCGACGCTGGCGAGCTGGTTCGGCGTGACCGACGGCCAAATGTCGACCGTCCTTCCGTCGATCGGCAATTACAATGCGTCCGCGCGCAACCTCGGCTTCGTCTAGGTTCGCGGAACCACCTGCGCGTCCGTCCGTTAGTCGGCCCAGTGAAACTGGAAAGGCCGATCCGATGAAAAACCTCTTGCTTGCCGGAGCGTG
>JANMKS010000366.1:0-2338 GCA_031372155.1 Sphingomonas sp. | reverse complement strand
ACGCTGTCGCCGTGAACGCGGGTCGACTGGATGTTGCGGAGCGAGACGCAGCTGATCGGCTCTCCGGTCGCGACCGCGTCCGGGACGGCCTGGCGATCGCGGGCGACAGCCGTCGTCGCGACGGTGGCGAAGGCGAATGCGATGAGTGCCGTTCTACGCATGAGAATATCCTTTTCGAGTCTGTCCCGCAGGCTGCACCGGCGCAGCTGTCTTTGGCCTGAACGCACATAAGTCGGCGACGATGCAGTGCCAGCATTCAGGCACGCGCGCCTTGCAGGTATAGCGGCCGTGGAGAATGACCCAGTGGTGCGCGTGCACCCGGAAGGGGGCGGGGGTCTGGCGGTCGAGGATGGCTTCCACTGCGGCGGGAGTTTTCCCGCGTGCCAGACCGGTGCGGTTGGCGACGCGAAAGACATGGGTGTCAACGGGGAACGTTTCTGCGCCCAGCGCGACGTTCAGGACGACATTGGCGGTCTTTCGCCCAACGCCGGGAAGCGCCTGCAAAGCATCGCGTTCGGTGGGAACGGTGCCGCCGTGCTGCTCGACAAGGATGCGGGACAGGGCGATGACATTCTTTGCCTTTGTATTGAACAGGCCGATTGTCCTGATGTGCTGTTTCAGGCCGTCCTCGCCAAGGTCGAGCATCGCCTGCGGATCGTGAACTTCCGTAAAAAGCGCGCGCGTCGCCTTGTTGACGCCGACGTCGGTCGATTGCGCCGACAGGACGACGGCGACGAGAAGCTGGTAGATGTTGACGAATTCAAGTTCGGTTTCGGGCGCCGGGTTCGCTTCGGCCAGACGCCTGTAGAATTCGAATATGTCGGCCCGCTTCACACGCCCAGCACGTCGTTCATCGTGTAACGGCCGGGTTCGCGCCCGACGAGCCACAAAGCAGCCCGCACCGCGCCGCGTGCGAAAATCTCGCGACTTTCGGCGCGGTGGACGAGCTCGATGCGCTCGCCGTCGCCTGCGAGCACGACCATGTGGTCACCCGCGACCGAACCGCCGCGCAGGCTGGCGAAACCGATGCTGCCGACATCGCGAAGGCCGTCACGGTCGAACCGGCTGAGTTCGGGAAGGCTCTTGCCGCGACCATGCGCCGCTGCCTCAGCGAGCAGGAGCGCGGTGCCAGAAGGTGCGTCGACCTTTGCCCGGTGGTGCATTTCAAGCACCTCTATGTCCCAGTCGGGGCCGAGCCGTGCCGCCGCCTGTTCGACCATCGCCGCGAGCAGGTTGATGCCGAGCGAGGTGTTGGCGGCCTGGATGACTGCGATGTCATGCCCGGCATGATCGATCATCGAATGGTGCGTACGGTCGAGGCCGGTCGTGCCAATGAGGATCGGCGTTTTCCCGGCCCGCGCGGCAGCCAGATGATCGCCCAGGGCATTCGGCGACGAAAAGTCGACGAGCACGTCGCAGGCCGTGGCGAGTGCCGCGAAGTCTTCTCCCGCGTCCGCGCCGCCCGCCAGCTCTGCACCGGCGGCTGCGATGGCGCCGACAAGTGCCTGGCCCATTCGCCCCTTGCTGCCGAGGATGCCGATGCGTGCCGTCATGCCGACGCTTTCGCGCGTTCAGGCGAGCTTGGCAATCAGCGCCTGCGCCGCAGCAGGATTGCGGACTTTCGCGCCGCTGATGAAGAAGACGAAGGCGTCACCGTGGTTCGCCCATCGCCGCGATTGATTAGCCCATTTGTCGAGGGCTGCATCGTCATAACCCGTCACGCAATCGTCGACGGTGCGTTGCAGCCGGGCATAGGTGAAATCCGCCGTGTCGGCCGCAATACATGGGTAGGTGTCGTCGTCGGCAAATACCACCGCTGCGCCCCGATCTTTGGCAAGCGCGACGAAGGCAGGATCGTCGAAGCTGATATGGCGCGGTTCGAGAACGTGGCGCAACGCGATGCCGTCGAGCGTGTCGGGAAGGAGAGCGAGGAAAGCGGCGATGTCGTCGGGATCGAACTGGCGATTGGCAGAGAATTGCCAGAGGATGGGGCCGAGCTTGTCGCCCAGTTCGGTCAGCCCCTGGCCGAGGAATTGCACGATCCCCTCGCCCGCGTCGGCGAGTTTGGGGCGCGTGACGCAATAGCGCGACCCCTTGACCGCGAAACGGAAGCCTTCGGGCGCGCCGGCCGCCCATTTGGCAAAGCTCGCGGGCTTTTGCCGGCCATAGAAAGTGGCGTTGATCTCGATCGCGGTGACGTGATTGACGGCATAGTCGAACTCGCGCGCGTGCGGCAGGCCCGGCGGATAAAACGGCCCGCGCCACGGTTCATACGACCAGCCGCCGATGCCGACGCGGATTTTGCCGTTGCTCATGCGCCAATTAAGCCTGCTTCGAA
>JANMKS010000364.1:0-1999 GCA_031372155.1 Sphingomonas sp. | reverse complement strand
GCCGGACGGTCTGCGCGCGCTGTTCGTCCAGTCGGTTCGTCTTGCGCTGGGGGCGGGGCTGGCCGTCTGCATCCTCGCCCCGATTGCGGGACAGCCGATCCTGTGGCTGATCGGCGGCAGTCGCTATGTCGACGCCTATCCGGTCCTGGTCATCCTCAGCATTGCGGCAGGGTTCGAATTGATGGCGGTCGGTTTTGAACCGTTGCTGATCGCGACGGGACGGGCCGGGTGGGCGCTGCGCATCCGGTTGGTCGCCGTAGTCGCGCTCGCCCTGACCTTGTTTGCGATGCTGGGCAAATACGGCGTCATCGGCGCCGCCGTCGCAGCGCTGGCGTCTTCGGTCATCAGCGTGATGCTGTTCGCGCGCGCCGCCTACCGAGCGATGCGTCAGTCCTGAACGCAAGTACGCGCCGTTCTCGCTTGCCGCGTCAGAACGTAATTTCCACGCTGCACGTCGGCACATCTGCCGCCGACCGTGCGACCATGAGCCGGTGCTCGCCCCGTTCCAGATGCCAGCCGTGCGCGACGGGATCACGGTAACGAAGACTGTCGATCGGGATTGTCAGCCGAACCACTTTCGTTTCCCCCGCTTGCAAGTGGACACGACCGAACGCCTTTAACGCCTTTGCAGCGCGCGGCGCGACGGCTCCGGGGAAACCCACATAGGCCATGACGGTTTCTTGCGCTGCGACGGTGCCGTCATTGCTGACGGCGACCGATACCTCGACAAGGCCTTGGGCACGCCGCGCGGTTAACGCCCGGTGCGAAAACTTCGCATAGCTGAGTCCGTGGCCGAAGCCATAGCGGGGGACACAATTTTCATGTTCGAATTTGGCATAGCCGTGCCAATATCCGTATTCGATAACGTCGGCGTCACGATCAAAGAACGGGTAGTCGGCAGCCGACTTTGCGACGGTGAACGGCAGTCGTCCCGACGGGCTGACGTCACCGAATAACAGCCGGGCAAGCGCCGTGCCGCCTTCCATTCCCGAATAAAATGTCTGCAAGATCGCCGAAACGCTGTCGCGCCATTCTTCGACAAGCACCGCCGAACCCGCCACGATGACGACGGTGACCGGCTTGCCCGTCGATGCCGCCGTTTCGATAAGCGCCACTTGCTCAGGTTTCAGCCGGAGGTCGACGCGATCTCCGCCGATGGCTTTGGGGCGCGGCGGCGCGGCCTTGCGTGCTTCCTTGACCGCCTCCGGTATGGCTGCTTCGGACCCGACCTGCCCAAGCGCGATGTCCCCCGGAATGAACTCTCCTTCGTCCTGCGCGGTGTAGCCGACGACCACAACGACGGCATCCGCCCCAGCAGCGGCGGCATGCGCGGCGGCCAGGTCATCTTCGTCGGCAGTCAGGACATTGCCCGCGCCCAGCAGTCTTGTGAGCCCTTCGAGCGGGGTGACGACATCGGGCGCGCGCACGCGGCTCGATCCGTTGTCGCCGGTGTTTTCGAGCGCAGCCAGGCGACCCAGCACCGCGAGCTTTCCGACCTTTGTGCGGTCGAGCGGCAAGACGCCGTTGTTTTCGAGCAATACAGCCGACTTTTCCGCCGCTTCCAGTGCAAGCGCGCGGTGCGCCGCGCACGCGACCACGTCCGGCGGATAATCGGGGCGCGGATCCTGCGCACAGGCAAAGCGGTACTGAGTCGTCAGGATACGGCGGCACGCGCTGTCGATGACCTGCGGTTCGACTGCACCGTCGTCCACCGCCTTCACCAGCTTGTCGCCGAATACGAGCGGCTCCGGATTTTCGATGTCGAGCCCGGCGGCGGCCCCGTAAACCTTGTAAACGCCCATCACCCAGTCCGAATGCACAAAGCCGGCGAACCCCCATTCGTCGCGCAGAATACCGGTCAGCAGAGCGCGGTGCTGCCCGCAATATTCGCCGTTCATCTTGTTGTACGCGCTCATGACCGACGCCACGCCTGCGTCGACGCAGTGCTTGAAATGCGGCAGATAGACCTCGTGCAGCGTGCGCTCGTCGATCCGCACGT
>JANMKS010000307.1:0-2366 GCA_031372155.1 Sphingomonas sp. | reverse complement strand
GTGGCAACGTCGAGTATCTTCAACGTGCGCCAGTCGGTGCCGCCGTCCTGCATGGCATAGGCGAGGTAGCGGCCGTCATCGGACACTGCCCATTCGGCGAGCGCGGTCGCGCCGTCCTTTGCCCAGGAATTGGGGTCGAGCAGCATCCGCTCGGGACCGTTCAGGCCTTCACGCATCCACAGCGTTGACTGGTTCTGCAAACCGCTATTGCGCGAGTAGAAATAGCGCCCGCCAGCCTTATGCGGGGTGCCGATGCGCTCAAATGCGAACAGCGCGCGCATGCGCGTGGCGAATGCGTCGCGGCCGGGCAACGCCGCCAGGTACTTTCCCGACACCTTGTTCTGCGCGTTGACCCAGTCGCGCACTGCGGCGTCGGTGCGGACATCGCCTTCGAGCCAGCGAAAGGGATCGGCAACGGCTTCGCCAAATTGCCGCTCGACGACCGGCACCGTCGCCGTCGCCGGATAATCGAGCGCTGTTTCAGCCGACACAGGCATGGCCAGAGCGCAAAGAAAAAGCCCCGGCATCACCCGGAGCCATCGCATCAAGCCGCTTCGTCCATCTCGTCGCCCATCACCGGACCCGAATCGAGGCCCTTGGCGCCGACGTCGCGGTCGATGAACTCGATGATCGCCATCGGTGCTGCGTCGGACATGCGGATGCCCGCCTTCACGACCCGGCAATATCCGCCTGCGCGCTCGGCATAGCGCGGCGCGATGACGTCGAACAACTTCACCAGCTGCGTATCATCGAGCAGCCGTGCATGGGCAAGGCGACGGTTCGACAGCCCGCCCTTCTTGGCCAGCGTGATCAGCTTTTCGGTGTACGGCCGCAGCTCCTTCGCCTTGGCCAGCGTCGTCGTGATCTGCTCATGCTTGATAAGCGCCGCCGCCATGTTGCGGAACAGCGCGGCACGGTGCGAGGATGTCCGCTGAAGCTTACGTCCGGCATTGCGATGACGCATGATAGTCTTCCTTCGTTCGTTCGCGGGGCCGTATCAGGATCCCCGGACCAGGCGGTGACGCGGACCACCCTGAATTTACGTCACCCCGGGCTTGATCCGGGGTCCAGCTTCTTACTTGGCACGACCCGGCAAAGCCGTGTCGTCAGTCGGCTTGAAGCCACTGGCCGGGCGTTCGGCGAGTCTGCGCGCAGCGTGCGCGCAGCCACCTTCGCCTACCCCATCAACTCCGCTTCGAGCTTCTTGGCCATATCCTCGATATTCTCCGGCGGCCATCCGGGGATGTCCATCCCCAGCCGCAGGCCCATCGACGACAGCACTTCCTTGATCTCGTTCAACGACTTGCGCCCGAAGTTCGGCGTGCGCAGCATCTCTGCTTCGGACTTGCCTACCAGATCGCCGATATAAATGATGTTGTCGTTCTTCAGGCAATTCGCCGAACGCACCGACAACTCCAGTTCATCGACCTTCTTGAGAAGATAGCGGTTGAGCTGGTTCGCGTCGCTTTCGACTTCGTGATGCGACGAAGAGGGCGCCGCCATGCCGACCATCGGCGACGACGAAGCCATCGAATCGTCGAAGTGCACGAACAGGCCGAGCTGGTCCTGAAGGATGCGCGCGGCATAGGCCACCGCGTCCTCCGGCGTCACAGTGCCGTCGGTTTCGATGTTGAGCGTCAGCTTGTCGTAATCGAGTTCCTGCCCGACGCGCGTGTTCTCGACCTTGTACGCGACCTGGCTCACCGGCGAATACAGCGCGTCCACCGGCACGAGCCCGATCGGCGCATCGGCCGGACGGTTCGCCGCGCTCGCGACATAGCCCTTCCCCGTGTCGGCAGTCAGCTCCATGTTGAGCGTCGCACCTTCGTCGAGGTGACAGATGACCAATTCCGGGTTCATCACTTCGATGTCGCCCGAAACCGCGATCATGCCCGCCGTCACTTCGGCCGGGCCGGTCGCCGACAATTGAAGCCGCTTGGGTCCCTCGCCCTGCATGCGAAGCGCGATCTGCTTCACGTTCAAGACGATGTCGGTCACGTCTTCGCGAACACCCGCCAGCGAGGAAAACTCATGCAGGACGTTCTCGATCTTGATCGAGGTCACCGCCGCACCCTGCAACGACGAGAGGAGCACGCGCCGCAACGCGTTGCCGAGCGTCAGGCCAAAGCCGCGCTCGAGCGGTTCGGCAACGAACGTCGCCTTGCGCTTGCCGTCAGAACCCGCCTTTTTTTCGAGCGCGTTCGGCTTCTTGAGTTCCTGCCAGTTCCTGGAATTGACTGCCACGGTGTTCCCCTTGGGGTTGGGCGATGCGCTCGTCAGCGTATCTGCCGGAGTATCGAAATCGGATGCGTCACGGAGCATGAAAGGTTCGATCAAACCCGGCGCCGCTTCGAAGGGCGTACGCC
>JANMKS010000296.1:0-1669 GCA_031372155.1 Sphingomonas sp. | reverse complement strand
GGCATCGCGTACAGCGTCGGGATCAGATGGAAAGCGACGCCACCCGGGCGCAAAACCTCATGGACATTGCGGTGCATCGCATATCCGTCCGGCACATGCTCGGCGAGGAAGCGCGAGAAGACGACGTCATATTGGTCGCGGAAGTTGCTCGCATCGCCGCTGACATCGAAACAGGCATCGTCATAGCCTTCGGGCAGCAGCGCCAGTTCCTCGGGGCTGATGTCGTTGACGGTGTACGACTGGATGCTCGACGGCATCTCGTCGAGCGTGAACGACGGCCGCCGTCCCGCGCCCAGTTCGAGCACATCGGCATGAGGGAAGGTGGCGACGACTGCCTTCAGCGTGTCGCCATAGCCGAGCATACTGGTTTCCCAGCTCTTTTCCGTATCCATTGCCTACCCTTGGCACAGAGGTGGTAAAATTTTCGGGAACATCTGCGTGTCCGTTCCGCGTATCGTGGTTGGTGCATAGCCGTGGATGCTGTCAACACAACCAGGGTTTGCCGAAGCTGGCCCGCATGTCGCTTATGCCGGTGGAGTTCGCGAAGTCCTCGATAGGCGGCCATATTGGACCCGATTCAAGTCGCAGCTCAACGTCGTGTACCTGCTCCGTGAACCCGCTCAATCAGCCCAACGTCGAATGACCGCTGCTGCCCGAGAGTTCCGGGCGAACTCCAGGAATTATGTCGCGTAAACGCCGGCGAAGCCACGCGGTGTCCAGCAGTTCGGCGGAATAGGCCAGTGCCTGTCGTTGCCGTTCGGCGAAAGCAGCGGCGTCGTGGTTGGCATGGTCATTGGCGATCACGTCCATGGTCGTCGCGAGGTCGTCATAAGGCACGATGAGGCTCAGCTGCTCCAGTATCTCGCGGTCGGGAAGCAGCATGTCGGTATCGATAATCACGGGTATCCGGCCAAATCGCAGTGCTTCGAATACGCGAAAGCTATAATTCTCGATCCCGCGCGGACACAGCACATAGGTACTCCACAACAAATTGTCCTTGAATGTCTTGACGTTTGCCTCCGTCCGATTGAACCCGACAGTATCGACGATTCTTGCCTCTGCCGTCGGATGCCGGCCCAGGGCGTCTTGAACTGCATCGATCGACTGAAAGCGGGGAAACGTCGGTGCGTATCTGATCGGCAATCGCAACCCCTCAAGGGTCGCACACCGCTTGATCGAGCGTGAAAACCCTCCGCGGATGATCCAGCGGTGCGCAAGGCCGGGCAAATGCGCAGACAATCGCGCGATGCGCGACGCCCGGTAGGTCGTGCCCATGAACCCGACCGTCAGCGGCGGACGGCCGGTCCACGCCGTCGAACCCGGGTCCGGCATGGCAAGCTCCCACGGGTGGGGTAGCACGATGAGGTTCGGCGTCTGCCGCCAGCTGGCATAGCCGGAGAAATGCACCGACAGGTGTTGGCCGAAGAGATAATATTCGCGGAGTCCCGGAGCGAAGATGATGACCTCGTCAGGATATCGGGGAGACAGCTTTTGCTGAATGAGGCGCGCATGTCCGCGAAGGAGCTGACCTGGCGGAATGTACGGAAAGTAATCGATTGCGACCGACGATCCGTCGTCGCGCAATGCCGTTGCCAGCAGGTCGCCGTGATCGATGATGTCGCCGGCCATCGTCACGATCCTGATAGGCCGGTTCGCGCCGTGGTCGGTA
>JANMKS010000284.1:0-9489 GCA_031372155.1 Sphingomonas sp. | reverse complement strand
GGTGTAGCGATCATCGAAAATGGCCAGATCTCGTTCGTGAAGGGGTATGGCACGACGATGGCGGCGGGGGGCGAGCCTGTCACCACGCATACCGTTTTTCGCTGGGCCTCGCTGTCGAAAGGCGTCGCCGCAACGATGGTGGGCGAGCTCGCGGCGCAGGGTCGCGTGTCGCTCGAGGCACCGGTATCGAATTATGCAACGACGCTGAGACTGCCGCTTGGCAACGAATCGCGGGCGACAGTCGACGATCTGCTCTCGCACCGCCTCGGACTGGTTCGCAATGCGCTCGACAACAAGCTGGAGGCGGGCATCGACCCGCACGTCCTGCGGCCGCAGCTCGGCATGCTGCCGCAATTTTGTGCACCAGGGCTTTGCCACACCTATCAGAATGTCGCCTTTGATGCGGCAAGCGAGATCGTCCAGAATGTGACGGGCCGTCCGTATCAGCAGGTCGTGACGCAGCGTATCTTTGCGCCGCTCGGCATGAGCGATGCCAGCCTGAGCCGGGCCGGTTTGATGAGCGCGAAAAGCTGGGCACGTCCACACGTCGGCCGCCGCACGGTGACGGTAAACGACAATTACTACCGCGTTCCTGCGGCGGGCGGCGTCAACTCGTCGATTCTCGATCTTGGCCGCTGGATGCAGGCTCAGATGGGCGCGAACCCCAACGTTGTCCCGCAAAACGTGCTCGACCTCATCCACCAGCCGCGCATCTACACCGACCGGCACAAGGGTATTTTCAACCAGGCGATGGGCGCATCGCAATATGCGCTGGGCTGGCGCGATTATAATTACCGCGGCCACCGACTGATCGGGCATCAGGGCGCGGTTATGGGATATCGCGCGACCGTGCTGTTCGATCCGGTGCGAAAGGCGGGCATCGCGCTGCTATGGAACTCACAAAGCTCGCGCCCGGTCGGCGTCCAGCTCGAAATGCTCGACAGCCTGTACCGCATGCCACGCCAGGACTGGCTGGGCCTGGACAAGGCGCGGGCAGCGGCAGTGGTGCAGCCCGAGGATTGATCGCTGGACCATTGCTGCCGGTGTGTCATTAAGCACGGATGCACAAATTCTTCGCACTGATGCTCCTCGCACTCCTCTCTGCCTGCTCGCCGCCAGGGTTGCTCAACGCGCTCGATCGCGTCACGCCGGGGGCAGGGGGCTCTCACGTCGGGTCTGACATTGCGTTCGGCAGGCATGGCCAAGCGCTCGATGTCTGGCGCAGCGAGCCTGCGAAGTCCGTCGGTGCTCCCGTCCTGATCTTCTATTATGGCGGCGGGTGGGTGAAGGGCACGCGGCAGGAATACGGCTGGGCGGCGCGGGCTTATGCTTCGAAGGGCTTTGTCGTGGTCGTGCCCGATTATCGCAAGGTGCCCGCGGTGCGCTTTCCCGCGTTCATTCAGGACGCCGCCGACGCGGTCAGGTGGACGCATGATAACATTGCGCGTTACGGCGGCGACCCGGAGCGGATCAGTATTGCCGGGCATTCTGCGGGTGCCTATGCCGTCGCGATGCTCGCGCTCGACCGGCAATGGCTCGAAGCGGTCGGCGCGCCGGGCGCGGTCAAGGCGGCGGTCGGGATGTCGGGCCCGTATGATTTCTATCCATTCACCGGGCGCGCGATCGCGGCGATGGGCGAGTGGCCGAGGCCGCGCGAAACCCAGCCAATCAACTTCGTCCGCCCGGATGCGCCGCCGATGATGCTCGTAACCGGAACCGTCGACACCACCGTTCGGCCAAAGAATGCGCGCAATCTGGCGCGTCGGCTGAAGGAGGTCGGCGCGGCCGTGATCGAGAAAGAATATGCCGGGCAGGGGCATGAGGACATTGCGATGGCGCTGTCACTGCCGTTCCGGAAAAAGGCACCGGTGCTGGACGACACCAGCACGTTCCTGCTGCGCGTCATTGCAAAACCTGCGATCGAGACGCGATAGTGCGGATATGAACTACCATCCCTCGCCACGCTGGTATTTGCGGCTCGACACGTTCCGCTCGACCGTGACGTTATTGCAAGAAGCCGTGGACCTTAAACGGCAGCGGGGCCTTTCCGACCTTGAGCTTGAAGGAATGGTTCAGCGTTTTGTGGTGAGTTGGGAGCAAGGCTGGAAACTATTGCGTGAGTTCCTGATCGAGGAGCTGGTCAACCTCGATGCGCTGACGGCGGCTGCCGTGATCCGGGCGGCATTCGCCACCGGCTTGATCGAAGACGGCGACCTCTGGATGGCAGCAGGCAAGGCACGCAACACGCTGTCTCACACCTATGACAGCGCCGCGCGGGATGCCGCCATTGTTGCGATCGAGCAGGATTATTTCGCGATGTTTCGGCTGACGCTGAATGATTTTCAGAAGCGGCGGAGCGATGGCTGAGCGACTGACGCTTCCGCAGCTCGCTGCACTGAAAGCAGTACTGACCCGCTTTGCCGACGGCATTGATCGCGTTGACGTTCACGGCTCGCGGGCGACGCTCGGGCATCGCCCCGGCTCCGATCTCGACCTGGTGCTACACGGTTCAATTTCCACGCACGAAGTCGCAATGCTCGCGTGTGCGCTGGAGGAAAGTTTCATCAGCATCTCGGTCGACGTCGTGAATTACCGCGATATCGGGAGCAAGCGCTTTCGCGACGAAGTCGATCGGACGGCCGTACCCTTGCTCGACAAGACCGACCTGGTGAATGCGACGTGACAATGAGGGACACAGAACGCTAACGGGGACGCATGGCGAGCCGCCCACGCACACTTTACGAAAAAATCTGGGACGAACACGTCGTCGAGCGGCGCGATGACGGGACGTGCATCGTCTATATCGACCGGCACTTGATCCACGAGGTCACGAGTCCGCAGGCGTTCGAGGGGTTGCGGCGCGAGGGGCGGACGGTGCGGCGGCCAGACCTGACGCTGGCCGTTCCCGATCACAACCTCCCGACAACCCCTCGGCTCGATGCGTCGGGGAGGCGCATTCCGATCGCCGATCCCGACAGCGCGCTGCAGCTAGCACTGCTAGAATCGAACGCACCCGCATTCGGTATCCGCTACATCGATGCACGTGCGGCGGAGCAGGGCATCGTCCATGTCGTCGGGCCCGAACAGGGCTTCACCTTGCCGGGGACCACGCTCGTTTGCGGCGACAGCCACACGGCAGCGCACGGGGCGCTGGGGACGCTCGCTTTTGGCATCGGCACGAGCGAGGTCGAACACGTCCTCGCCACCCAGACGCTGCAACTCAAGCAGTCCAAAACAATGGAAGTGCGGGTCGATGGCGCGCTGGGTTTCGGCGTCAGCGCCAAGGACGTCGTGCTCGCCATCATCGGCACGATCGGCGCGGCAGGCGGGACCGGCTATGTCATCGAGTTCACCGGATCGGTCATCCGCGACCTCAGCATCGAGGGCCGCCTGACGGTCAGCAACATGGCAATAGAGGGCGGCGCGCGGTCGGGCCTGATCGCGCCCGACGAAAAGACCTTCGCCTATCTGAAAGGTCGCCCGATGGCGCCGCAGGGCAGTAATTGGGACGCGGCGCTCGCTTATTGGCGCACGCTCCCGACCGACGCGGGCGCGACCTATGACAAGACTGTGGTGATCGACGCCGCCGACATCGTGCCCAACGTGACCTGGGGCACCAGTCCGGAGGACGTTGTCGCGATAACGGGCGCGGTTCCCGACCCGATGAGCTTCGGCGATCCTTCGAAGCAGGAGGCGGCTGCCAAATCGCTCTCATACATGGGGCTGACACCGGGCACGCGGATGCAGGATATTACCGTCGAGAACATCTTCATCGGCAGTTGCACCAATTCGCGCATCGAGGACTTCCGCGCGGCCGCCGCTGTCCTGAAGGGGCATCGCAAGGCCGACGGGGTCAAGTGGGCGATTGCCGTGCCGGGTTCGGGCCTCGTCAAGCGTCAGGCCGAAGCCGAGGGGCTCGACCGCATCTTCCTCGACGCGGGCTTCGAGTGGCGCGAGCCCGGCTGTTCCGCCTGCCTGCCTGGGCATGAATCCGGACAAGGTGCCCGCCGGCGAACGCTGCGCGTCGACCAGCAACCGCAATTTCGTCGGGCGGCAGGGACCGGGTGCGCGCACTCACCTGCTGAGCCCCGCCATGGCAGCAGCGGCGGCGGTAATTGGGCGACTGACCGACGTGCGCGAGATGATGGGGAGCGAAACACTATGACGATCTTGAAACGGCTGGCGACGGTTGCTGCCGTGGCCTTGTCCGCGCCCGGGCTTGCCGCGCCGGGGCAGGGGAACGCAGACCAGATGTGGCGGCTCGACTGCGGAAAGGTATTCGTGAATGACCTGAACGCATTTTCGGACACACAATCCTACACCGGCCGCTCTCTCGAACTTGCGGATAGCTGTTACCTGATCCGCCATGGCACCAAGTATCTCCTTTGGGATACCGGGCTGCCCGTCGCGCTGAAGGGGGCACCTAATGACAAGACCCTGCCGATGAGTGCGACCGTAACACGGACGATCGCAGAGCAGCTTGCCGCCATAGGGGTCAAGCAAGAGCAGATCACGCTGGTCGGCATAAGCCACTACCATTTCGACCATGTCGGTCAGGCGCCGGCGTTTCCGAATGCAAAGCTGCTGATCGGCAAGGGCGATCTCGACGTGCTGAAGGCGGAACCTGCTCGCGCGGTGCCACTGGCGGCGTGGATCACGGGAAAGGGCGTCGTTGAGGGGGTCAGCGGTGACAAGGACATATTTGGCGACGGCAGCGTCACGATGATCGACTTGCCCGGGCATACTCCGGGGCATCACGGTCTGCTCGTCAGGCTGGCGAGGACCGGTCCGGTCCTGTTGTCGGGCGACGTGGCACATTTTCGCGAGAACCTCGACACCGTCGGCGTGCCACCGTTCAACGCCAATCGCGCCGATTCGATTGCAGCGATGGATCGCTATCGCAGGCTCGGCGCATCACTGAAGGCAACGGTCATCATACAGCATGAGCCCGCCGACGTCGGCAAACTGCCCGCTTTTCCCGCTGCAGCAGACTGATGGAACCCGTCACGACCATCGAAGGGCGCGCGTATCCTTTTGGCCGCAAGAATGTCGACACCGACGTCATCATTCCTGCCCGGTGGCTGAAGACCGTCACGCGATCGGGGCTGGCGGAAGGCGCTTTCGAGACGGTTCGTGCCGAAGTCGGGAACGTCTTCGATGATCCGGCCTATGCGGGCGCCAGCATCATCGTTGCAGGCGATAATTTCGGCTGCGGGTCGAGCCGCGAACATGCCGCCTGGGCGCTGGATGACATGGGCGTGAAAGCAGTAATCGCGCCCAGCTTTTCCGATATCTTTTCGGGAAATGCTTTCAAGAACGGCATCCTGACTGTCGTCCTGCCGCAATCTGCGATCGACCGTTTGATGGAGGTGGCGAAAACCGATGCGATCCATATCGACCTCGATGCCCAGACCGTCACCACGCAGTTTCAGGACCGGTTCGGGTTCGATGTCGATCCTTTCCGCAAGCAGTGTTTGCTGGCCGGCACTGACGAGATTGGCTTGACGCTGGCTTCTGTAGCAAAAATAACGACTTACGAAGAGCGCGCCGGGCAAGCGCGTCCCTGGATTCAGATGGAGAGTATAACGTGAAAGCATTGTTGTCGGTTGCCGTGGGCGGCCCGGAAACGCTTGTCGCCAGCGAGATCGACGCGCCGGTGGCGGGGCCGGGCCAACTCCTCGTCGCGGTCAAGGCGTGTGCGGTCAATTTCCCCGATGTTCTCATCATCGAGGACAGATATCAGTTCAAGCCGCAGCGCCCTTTCGCGCCCGGCAGCGAAATCGCCGGCGTCGTCGAGGCGCTGGGCGAAGGGGTGAGCGGTTTTGCAATCGGCGACCGGGTGATCGCAGTCATTGGGCATGGCGGGCTGGTCGAACGCATCGCGGTGCCGGCTGCCTCCACGTACAAACTTCCCGAGGAGCGCAGTTTTGAGGACGGCGCGGCGTTGCTGATGACGTATGCCACGTCGATCCATGCGCTCGTGGACCGCGGGCGGCTGAAGGAAGGCGAGACGCTGCTCGTGCTTGGGGCGGCAGGGGGCGTGGGGCTGGCTGCGGTCGAACTCGGCGTCGCTTTCGGCGCGCGCGTGATCGGCGCAGTCTCGAGCGCGGAAAAAGCCGAAGCCGTCATGGCAGCGGGCGCACACGATACGATCGTTTACGATCGCGCGCCCTTCGACAAGGACGCGTCGAAGGCATTGGCTGATGCTTTCAAGGCAAAGCTGGGCCCCAACGGTGCCGACGTGATCTACGACGCTGTCGGGGGCGATTATTGCGAGCCCGCGCTGCGGTCGATCGCGTGGGAGGGGCGATACCTCGTCGTGGGCTTTCCGGCCGGGATCCCACGCTTGCCGCTGAACCTCACGCTTTTGAAAAGTTGTGACGTGTGCGGTGTTTTCTGGGGTGCATTCGCCGCTCGTGACCCAAAAGCCAATGCCGTCCATATCGCGCGGCTTTTCAGACTATGGGCCGACGGAAAAATCGCGCCGCGGGTCACCGAAGTGTTTCCGTTCGAGCGCGGCGGCGACGCAATCGCGGCGCTCGGCAACCGGTCGGCAATCGGCAAGCTCGTCGTGAAGGTTGCCGACTAGACCAACGCTGCCTATCTGTGGAGCAGATGAGGTGAGGGGTGCCGATGACGACTTTTGACGACCGCGAGCGCGCATTCGAGACGGCCTTTGCGCGCGACGAGGACATGGCGTTCCGCGTCACTGCCCGTCGAAACAAATTGCTGGGCCATTGGGCGGCGGAGTTGATGAAACTCACCCCTGAAGAGACGGCAAGCTATGCCACGAGTGTGATCCAGGCCGAGTTCGAAGAGGCAGGCGACGAGGATGTCGTCCGCAAGCTGCTCGGCGACCTGATCGCCGCCGGCGTTGATGTCGACGACGCGACGATCAGGCAAAAGATTTCTGAAAAGGCAGTAGAAGCACGACGTCAGTTGATGGAGTCGCAATAGTGGGAATGCCCGCCCGCGAGATCGAGCAGATGATCTTGTCCGCAATCCCGGACGCGCTGGTCGAGATCACCGACCTGGCGGGCGATGAAAATCACTATGCTGCGCGCGTGGTGTCCGAAAGTTTCAGAGGCGTATCGCGGGTCCGCCAGCATCAGACCGTATACAATGCTCTTGGCGGTCGAATGGGCGGCGTCTTGCACGCACTTCAGCTCACCACCGCTGCTCCCGATTGAAGGAACCGAACATGGACGAATCTCACACGCGCATCGAAGACTTGCTGGCGAAGAACGAAGTGCTGCTCTTCATGAAGGGCACGCCGCTGTTCCCGCAGTGCGGGTTCTCGTCGAAGGCAATTGCGATCCTCGACCATCTCGGTGTCGAATACGGGACCGTCGATGTTTTACAGGATCAGGACATTCGTCAGGGCATCAAGCAGTATTCCGACTGGCCGACCGTCCCCCAGCTTTATGTGAAGGGTGAATTCGTCGGCGGCAGCGACATCATGATGGAGATGTACGAGGCGGGGGAACTGGAGCAGTTGCTTGCCGACAAGGGCGTCGTGACGGCGGGCTAACGCAGCAGCAGTCGCACGCTTACCCCGCCAGAATCGTCGCTGCAGTCTCTTCAATGCTGCCCGTGACGAGCAGCGAGTCGCCGCCGACCATGCCGACCTTGGTCTGTCCGTTCTCGTCGGCGCGCAGATAGGCGATGTTCGCGACAACGACGAGGTAATCTCCGCCCCAGGACTTCAGCATAACGAATTTCACGATAAGGTCTCCCAGCCGCACCTCTGTAGAGCGCTGCGCCTTCGTTTCGATTAACGTTGCCGGGGAATGTCGGGCGAGGGCGGGTCGGTTCGCGAGACCAGGGAAGCTGGAACCGACCCGCCACTCTTCAGCGGGGGACACCGCCGTTGGGACACCGAATATAAAGCAGGCCGCGTGCCAATTCCCGGGAATGTCGCATTTCAGCGCCCATCGATGGTTCACGGAAATTAACCTTTCGTGCGAGTGTAAGTATTTTCGACAAGGTGGGTTCGGCTTGCACGGCCCGGCGTCGCGCGCCACATGAGCGCAATGGCCGAGCAAAATCCCGAAGTTGCGCAGAAATTGACTCCGCTTGTCCGGCGGGTGCTAGCGCAAAATCCGTCGCCGTTCACTTTTACAGGCACGCAGACTTATATCGTTGGAACAGATGAGGTCGCCGTGATCGACCCGGGCCCCGCCGACCAAGCACACATCGACGGCATCCTGAACGCCACGAGGGGCGAACGCATCGTCGCGATTGTGTGCACCCATACGCATCGCGATCATTCGCCCGCTGCCGAACCGTTGCGTGCGGCGACCGGAGCCGAAGTGGTCGGCTGTGCGCCGCTAACTCTTGAAGACGATGGGCCGCGCGCGGACGCGGCGTTCGACATCACTTATACGCCCGATCGTGTGGTGCACGACAATGAGCAGATCGCCGGCCGGAACTGGACTCTTCAAGCGGTGGCGACACCGGGCCATACGTCGAACCATCTGTGCCTGCATCTGGTCGAAGAGAATGCTCTGTTCACCGGCGATCATGTGATGGGGTGGTCGACGACCGTCGTATCGCCGCCCGATGGTGACATGGCGGCCTATATGGCGAGCCTCGACAAGCTCGCGGGGCGCAATGACGCTGTTTACTATCCGGCGCATGGCGAACCGGTCACGAACCCCCAGCAATTCGTGCGCGGGCTGAGCGGGCATCGCAGGCAGCGGGAGCGACAGATTCTCAAGTTGCTGGGCGAGGGCGTGGGTGCGATCGATGCGCTGGTGCCGCTAATGTACAAGGGTATCGACGTGCGGCTGTACGGGGCGGCGGGGCGTTCGGTTCTGGCCCATCTGATCGATCTGCGCGACCGCACGCTGGTCCGCGAACGAGACGGAATCTGGCAAGCGGCATGACGCGATCGCAATTCGCCGCTGCGGCATTCCTCGTGATCGTCTGCATCGGCCTGTGGGTGGGCTATCGACGATTCGTGGAGCCCTATGCGATTGAGAGGGAAGACAATATTGCGCTTTCGCGAGCGGTCACTGCCACCTTCGCCAAGACCTCTCAGCTGAAGGTGGGCACACTGGCCGGGATGGTTCAAGCGACGGCAGCGGATACGCGCATGGGCGGACTGCTGACGTCTGACCAGGTCGTGCGAGCTCCTTACACGGTCGACTATTTCGTCGATGTGTCGAAGCTGAGCCTAGCCGACTATCGCTGGGATGCGAACTCGAGAACCCTGACGATGCGCGTACCCGATGTGTCGGTGGCACCGGTCAACGTCGACGAAAGCCAGATGGTGGTGAGACGCCGGGGCTTGTTCATCACGAGGGGTGCCTTCGATGCGATGGGCCGAACTGCTGCGAAACGCGCGGCGGCGATTGCACAGGAGAAGGCGCGCGAACCCGAGCAAATGGCCAAGGCCCGTGCGAATGCGCGGGCTGCGCTCTCGAAGATGCTGGCCGCCCCGCTCGCGGCGATCGGTCGCTCGGACGTGAGCGTCGCGGTGCGCTT
>JANMKS010000406.1:0-2944 GCA_031372155.1 Sphingomonas sp. | reverse complement strand
CTCGAGGTCGGCAATGACCGACCAGTATTCCTGCGCCGTAAAGGCCTCGATCTCGCGCTCGCGATCCACCACCAGCCGCAGCGTCACCGACTGAACGCGTCCGGCCGATTTGGCACCAGGCAGCTTGCGCCACAACACGGGCGAGAGTGTAAAACCAACCAGATAATCCAACGCACGCCGCGCCCGATACGCGTCGATCAGATCCTCATCGAGTGCGCGCGGAGCAGCCATCGCGCTCAGCACGGCCGCCTTCGTGATTGCATTGAAGGTGACCCGCTCGACGTCCTTGGGCAATGCTTTCTTTTTGGCGAGCACTTCGCGGACGTGCCAGCTGATCGCCTCGCCCTCGCGATCGGGATCGGTTGCCAGGATCAATCGATCGGCGGTCTTGGCCAGATCGGTTATCGCCTTGAGCTGCTTTGCCTTGTCCGCATAATTTTCCCACTCCATCGCAAACCCTGCGTCGGGGTTCACGGACCCGTCCTTGGGCGGCAAGTCGCGGACATGCCCATAGGAGGCGAGGACACGGTAATCCTTGCCCAGATAGCCTTCGATAGTCTTGGCCTTGGCCGGCGATTCGACGATGACGAGTTGCATGATCGGTGAAAGCGTCCCTTACGTGTGTACGCGAGGGTGGCGAGCAGTACGTCGCCCCGTCAAGAGCATCGCTGCACGGTCAACCGATACTGACCTTTCCACCCGCGTGTCGCTCAAGCCTCCCGACGAGTTCCAGCTCCAGCAGGACGGTCGCCACGACCGCCGGAGAAAGTCCGGACTGCCGCACGACCTCGTCGACGTGAACGGGTGTGTGGCCAAGAAGGTCGGTGACCGCACGCCGGTCGACATCGCTTGCGTCGGCATTCACTGTAGCCGCACGCCAGACGTTTTTTTCGCTGCTCGACGCGGCCTGACATCGGTCGAATCGTTTCAAGCACGTCTCCGGCGCTCTGAACGAGCGTCGCCCCATCGCGGATCAGGGCGTTGCATCCTTGTGCTCGGGGATCGAGCGGGCTTCCCGGCACTGCCATCACTTCCCGGCCCGCTTCATTGGCAAGGCGGGCAGTAATGAGCGAACCGGAGCGCGGCGCCGCTTCGACGATGACAGTGCCCAGCGACACGCCGGCGATGATGCGGTTGCGCGAAGGAAAGTGCCGTGCAAGCGGCTCGCGGCCGGGAGGTTGTTCGGCGATCAGCACGCCTCCGCGCGCAATACGCTCCTGAAGTTCGCTGTTCTCCGGCGGAAAGGCGATGTCGATCCCGCTCGCGATGACGCCGGCGGTCGCCACCTCGGCTGCCCCCTGATGCGCGGCAGTGTCGATGCCGCGAGCAAGTCCGGACACGACGATGCAACCCTCTTCGGCGAGGTCGTGCGCCAGCCCCCGCGCGAAGCGGCACGCCGCCGCACTCGCATTGCGGGCACCGACGATCGCGATCGCCGGGCGCTCCAGCAAACGCAAATCACCGCGCACGATGAGCGCCGGTGGCGCGGTATCGAGCTCCGCAAGCAGCGGCGGATAAAGGCCCTCTCCAACAAAGAGGTACCGGGCACCCAGCTTTTCCACTGCGCGCATTTCCAACTCGATGTCGCGAGCATCGGCGATGCGGGCTGCCTTGCCCCCGGCGCGCGCGGCAAGATCTGGAATGGCTCGCAGCGCGTTCGCCGCACTTCCAAACCGCGCCATCAACTGAAAATAGGTCACCGGCCCGATGTTTGCAGATCGTATCAGCCGGAGTTTCTCGAAGCTCTCGTTGTCAGCCACTCCGGCCCACTTTGGGCTCATCGCCGCTCAACAGACGCTCGATATTTGCTCTGTGTTTCCACAGCACGATCAGTGCGAGCGCAAGAAAAAGCACGGCCAATCCGTTTTCGCCAAAAGCCGCCGCTGCGACGGGCGCCGACAATGCCGCCGCCATTCCTCCAAGCGAGGAGAACCGGAAAAGGGCGACCGTCAGAAGCCATGTGGCAGCAAAGATGACGCCGATTGGCCAGGACAGAGCAAGCGTAATGCCGAGCAGTGTCGCCACGCCCTTACCGCCACGAAATTTCAGCCAAACCGGGTAACAATGCCCAAAAAAGGCCGCAAGTCCGCCCAAGGCCGCGAACTCGGGCGAAATCCGGCTCGCCAGGAAAACAGCAAATGCGCCTTTTGCAGCATCGAGGATCAGCGTCAGCGCGGCCAGCCCCTTGCGCCCCGTACGCAGCACATTGGTGGCTCCGATATTCCCCGAACCGACGGCCCGCAGGTCTCCGCCCCCCGCGGCACGCGTCAGGATCAACCCGAAAGGAATCGACCCGAGCAGATATCCCAGAGCAAGCGCTGCTGCAGGGGCAATCCAAAGCACGTGTATGACCCCCTGCGCCGCCAAGTATTTCAAATATAAACGATCGTTACAGACGCGCAACCGAAAGACGCCGCCTGCTTTGCGCGGCAACTCACCAATGTTAGAGTGGCCATGATGCAGCACGCCGGCCCGATCCTGTTTTTCGATTCGGGCGTTGGCGGTTTGTCGGTGTCCGATCGCACGCGGTGCCTGCTTCCCACTGCTCCGTTCGTCTATGCTGCCGACAGTGCCGGGTTTCCGTACGGCACCAAATCGGAGGCTGAAATTGCGGCGCGGGTACCCGCATTGCTTGGACGCTTGGTCGAACGGTATCGCCCGTCGATCGTCGTCATCGCGTGCAACACGGCCTCGACGATCGCGCTGCCCGTCGTCCGCGCGGCGCTTGACGTGCCAGTGGTCGGTACCGTTCCCGCAATCAAGCCTGCTGCCGCAGTGTCCAGGTCGCGCGCGTTTGCGGTTGTGGGTACTGAAGCGACCGTGCGCCAGCCCTATGTCGACCGGCTGTCGGCAGAATTCGCCGGCGACTGTACCGTGATCCGCTGCGGCTCGTCCGAACTTGTCGCTGTGGCAGAGGGCAAGCTACGAGGCCTGGAACCGGACA
>JANMKS010000252.1:0-28449 GCA_031372155.1 Sphingomonas sp. | reverse complement strand
TGCCGCCGTTCGGGTGCTAGAAGCATCCAACATGCCTGTATCTTCGCAGACACATCCGTATCGGGCCTTCATCGCCGACACTACAGCCCTCATGCTGTTTTTTACGACGACAGGGATCATCAACGAACGTTTCGTCGCGGGGATGACCTGGGAGCAGGTATTCCACGCCCGAGTGTTAGGTGCGTTCCTGATGGTTCCCGTTGGCCGTCCGTATGGCATGTGGCGTGACTGGCTCATGCAGCGTGCTAAACCAAATCGTTTATCACAATTGCTTTGGAATAGCGTTGCGTTGGTAAGCTTTCAGCTACCAATCTATGCAGCGATCATTGCGATAAGTGGTGCATACGCGCCCGTCCGGCCAGCGAATGGCCTCAAAGTACGCTCGCGCTGCGTTCTTCATTGGTGTAGATCGGATCGGTGATGCTTATGATGAACCGACACTACCAATGGGCGTGGTATGTCAAGTGCATAATCGCCTTCCGAAAGGATCGCCAGCGCAGTTGGCGGCGTTGGCGAATTACCCGGAGACAAGTGCCAACAATGCCGCGGTGAGTATCGCTCTCCCCTGGACTGGATCGGCCAATCTAAGTTCCAAGTCCCACGATGCGCTTTTTTCGCCCAGCTCCGCTTGGTCGAAATAGGCGGCGCTGCCGGCCAGCTTGTGAAACATTGCGGCAATTTCGGCAAGGGATGCGGCGTCAAATCGGCCTTCCCGCAGCGTCTGCGAGATGACCTCTGCGGTCTCGGTCTTCCGCGCGGCGAACCGGCGATAGAGATCGTCGGCAGGGCGCGATTCGTTGATAATTGCCGCATTGGGCGCGGCCTGGGCCCAGCGATCGATGATATCGACCAGATCGCGCGCGCGCACCGGCTTTGGAATGTGCGCCTGCATCCCGGCAGCCAAGCAAAGTGCTACATCATCGGCATGGACGTTCGCAGTCAGCGCTACGATCGGCAAAATGGCCGGCGCGAAACCGCGTGCGCGCAAGGCGCGGGTCGCCTGCAGCCCGTCCATGATCGGCATCTGCAAATCCATCAGCACCAAGCCATATGGCGCTGCATCTTCCCGAGCCTGTTCGATCATCTGGAGGGCGATCTCGCCATTGGCGGCGAGTTCGACATCGTGTCCGGCTTGCCCGGCCATTTGCTGGATCAGAACTTGGTTGATGTCGTGATCTTCGGCAACGAGAATGCGAACAGCGCCCTTTCGTTCGGCCGCCGGGCGATCAGGAACCGCGGGATCGACCGCCGAAGCCGCGATAACTGGTTGCGCTTCGATCAACGGTAGCGTCAGCGTGAATGTCGATCCTGCGCCGGGGAGGCTGGTGCACCCCAGCGTCCCGTCCATCAATGCTGCGAGTTGCGCGCTGATCGACAGTCCAAGACCAGTTCCACCATACCGCCGGGCAATAGATGCATCGGCCTGGGAGAATTGTTCAAAAACTTGCGCGATCTGATCGGCAGGTATGCCGATCCCTGTATCGACGACATCGATCTGCAGCAGCCGGACCAAGTCTTTCCCCGCCAACGATGCACGCAAGATAACCGAACCGGCACTGGTGAACTTTACAGCGTTGCCGATGAGATTGAGCACGATCTGGCGCAGACGGAGCGGATCGGCCATGATCCAGCCGGGGAGTGCCTCATCGATTTCGAGCCTGAGATCGAGGCCCTTGGCGATTGCCACAGCTTCCATCAGGCGGATGCTGCCGCCTAGCTTGTGCTTCAGGTCGATCGGTTCGCAGGCGATCGCGGTCTGCCCCGCCTCGATCTTGGCCATATCGAGAATATCGTTAAGCAGACGCATCATCGACCGCCCAGATTCAGCGATCAAATCGACTCTCTGGCGCTGCTGCGCGGTGAGGTCCTCGCTAAGCAGCAATTCGGTAAAGCCGATCACGCCGTTCATCGGCGTGCGAATTTCATGGCTCATGTTGGCCAGGAACGCCGACTTGGCCGAGGCGGCGGCCTCGGCGGCAACCTTGGCATCTCGCAGATCGGCCTCGAGCGCCTTGGTCTTGGTCGCGTCACGCAAGGCCGCGATAATTTCGACTGGTGCGCCGGTCGCATCGTCGCGGACGAGCCCGCAGTTCGCCTCGATCCATGTATAGACACCTGGCGCGTGCGGGTTTTCCGAACGGAACGAGACCAGCGTGCGGTCAATCGCGCCCGCACCCAGCGTGCCGAACTGTTCACGCACCGCCGCATCGTCATCGGGATGGAACCCCGCGATCAATTGCTGACCGATAAGGAATTCGGGCGCAATCTTGAGCAGCTCGCGGGTCGATGGCGATGCGTAGAGGCACTTGCCGGCCAAAGTCAGCCGGACCACTGCATCAGTTGCGTTGTCGGCCAGCAGGGCAAGCTGCTCCTCGCGCTGTCGCAAGGCTTCCTCGGCATTCTTGCGCGCAGTGATGTCAGCAAACGTTCCGACGAAGCCAGTTATTTTTCCATCAGGGCCGAATTCCGCGCTGTTGACCGTTTCGCCCCACAGTTTCTCGCCCTGGGAATCGCGGAAACAGGCAATCCGCCGCCGCACATCACCCGGTTTGTTAAAACCCTGAAAAGCGGGGTCTTCGGCAAACTCTTCGCCGGTCATCAATGCGTCACGCCAGCCGTCGCCAAGCATCTGCGCTGAAGGAACCCCCAGCAATTTGCTCCACCGGTCGTTGACGTAGGTAATCTGGCCATCGGCATCGGCCTGGAAAATCCCCACTGGGGCGGTTTCGGCAAGCGTGCGGAACCGAACCTCGCTTTCGCGCAGCGCGTGTTCACGTGCGATCTTGTCCGATATGTCGGCAATCGTGCCCACTGTTCCGTTGAAACGGCCATCGCCATCGGTCAGGCGTGTTATCGATACTTCGACGTCGATTAATTTGCCACCCGCTGTACGGACGCGTTGCTGTCTTTGGACGTTCGCAATTACGCCTGATGCGATTGCAGTGAACATCGTCTTCAATGCGCTCACTTCAGCGGGTTCGACCAGTTCGGCGCAGTACCGACCCATCGCATTGTCGACGGGGATGCCGGTCAGCGACTCCCATGATGGATTGAGATACGACCAACGCGCGAATTGATCGGTCTTGAATACGACATGGCCGACGCCGTCGACAATAGCCGCTACGAAATCGCGACTTTCGCGCAGTTCCTCCCGAACTCTGGCGCGGTTGCTGAGCACCGCGACAACCGGCAGGCCTACTGCGAACAGCGCGGCAAGGAACAATTGAAGGACAAACAGCCGCGTCCGCATATCGCCATGGACGAGCGAGATGGGTCCGACGCCGGTATACGTCGCAATCGTGGCGAACATCGTAAACATGGCGACCGTCATCGCGGTGCCGATAAAGCCGGTCCGGAAGGTCGCTAAAATTACCACCGGACAGGCAAGGAACAGCAACGGATAGCTATTTTGCGAGAATATGACCGCTGCGCAGAGCAGGACGACCGACCCGACCAGGAGCTGTTCAATCACGACGGCAGATTTCACCGGATGGGGATTCTGGCGCCATTCCGAGATGATGATCGTCAGCGGGGCGATGATCGGAATCAACAGGGCATGCGCGGCGTACCACTGGCCCCAAGCAATTTCGTTCAGCAAATCATTGCTTCGGTGCAATGCGAATCCCGCGATCATGCCCGAACCGATCGGTACGATTGCGGCACACGCCACCAGCACGCCCAGATGCCGCAAGTTGCTCATGTCGGGCCGCCGGCCGCAAAACCGGAACATCACAGCGACTACTGCCGCAATTTCGACCGCGTTGGCGGAGGCGAGGAGCAGCGCGGTAAAGACCTTGTCGCCGAGCAGCCCGTTCGACACGATGTTGCCCGCGAAGCATGCCGCCACTGCCAGCGACAGGCGCAGTTCAGCGCGGCGGCACACGATCCCGATGATGCCCGCATTGGCAAACCACAGCGCTGCCAGCCGACCGTCGAAACTGAGCAATGTGACGCTGACGGCGTTGCACAGCGCATATGCGAGCGCGATGAAGCAGTATTTCGCTATAAGGTTGCCTAGCGATCGGGGCGGCGGTAACGGTGCTGATCTGTCCACCCCCGCTGGTTACGCGGCGATAATTAACATGTGCCTACCGCGGTACTTTCCCGTGGCATCCCACAACCTTTAATTAACCATGCCCGGCTAGTCGGAGGGACCAGATCGGGGTTCGCGACATGGCCGACATACTTATTGCCGATGATGACGACATCCTTGTCGATCTCATTCGCTTTCGGCTCGAAGGCGCTGGCCACACGGTTACCGCTGCGCCCGATGGCGAAGTGCTGCTGGAAATGGTTGCCAACCGCCCGCCCGAGTTGATCGTGCTGGACGCGATGATGCCCATCGTTTCGGGGATGGAAGTACTGACGGCTCTGAAAAGTGATGCAACGACGCGTGCCATCCCGGTTATCATGCTGACCGCGCGCAAGGGCGAAGGCGATATCGTTGCCGCGCTAGAAGCGGGCGCGTGTGACTACCTCACTAAGCCGTTCATTCCCACCGAACTGCTAACCCGGATCGCGATGCATCTTAAGCGCGGGCGCGGCGATGACTTATCAGGTAGCTAGACATATCGCAGCAGTGCTGGCCCTAGCTGCACCCGCAACGTTGCTGGCCCAGCCGGCCACGCCTGCTGCTGTTAGCGTCGGCGAACTGCGGCTGGCGGCGCGGTCGGCCGATGGGGACGCAGATATCTGG
Organism: Sphingomonas sp.; assembly: GCA_031372155.1. GTDB lineage: Bacteria > Pseudomonadota > Alphaproteobacteria > Sphingomonadales > Sphingomonadaceae > Sphingomonas_O. Next base: position 23,753 of record JANMKS010000252.1, on the reverse strand, counting down.
CGCCGGCTGGCAGCAGCAGAGGCGGCGGCAGGCAACCTCGATGCGGCTGAGGCGGCAATCGTTCGCGCGGAGGCAATCGCACCGCACGACCTCGACATCCAGCTGGCCTTTGCCAATATCCTTATGTGGCGCGGACAAGCAGATCGCGCCCGCATGCACGCGGAAGCGGTCCGCGCCGCCAACTCCGCCTACCCCGGGCTTGCCCAATTTGACGCAACCTTGCTTCGCCGCCAATCCGCTGTGCCTGCTTCCGGATTGCTGTCGATCAGCGCCGTCGTCGGGATTTCGCGGGTCGGGTTTGCCGATGGCCGCCATCGGACTTGGCAGGACGGCGTCGTCGCGGTCGCCGTCGGTAGCGCGGCACGAACGATCTTCGAACTCGAAGCCGACTCCGAACATCGTGCGATAACCGATGTCCGGTTGTCGGCGCGCGCTACGACCAGGATGCAGGGCGGAGCATACTACTTCGGAGCCGCGATCACCCCCAACGCCGACTTTCGCGATCAATGGCGGATCGTCGCCGGGGGAGAGAGCCGCGTGTCTGCGCTGTTTAGCGCATCGCTGGATTTGCGAGTGGCACATTACCGGAACGGAACCGCGGCGAGCATCGAACCGGGGCTGACATATACGTTCGCCCCGGGGCTGCGGCTGACCGGGCGCGTGATCGACCTGATCGACGACAACGGAACGCGCGTCGGCGCGGCACTTCGCGGTGAATACGAGCCAGCGGACGGCACAATCTTGTTCGCCAGCGCGGCGCGTTATCCCGACCGGGAGGCCGGCGATACCCGGCAGTTGCGCACGTTTGCCGTAGGCGGCGCAGTCGATCTAGACCCGCGGTGGCGAATGCGTCTGGCCGCAGCCGACGAAAAGCGCGCGCGATCATACCATGTCCAGTCTATCAATCTTGGTCTGACATACCGGTTCGACCGCTGGTGAGCGTCTACAGCGGCCTAATTTGGTTCTGTATCTGGTCAACCGTGGGCTTGTCCGCAGCGTTTGCACTTCTGATCGTGCGGCGGTGGATCAGTCAGAAACGTGCCCCGCTCAAGAAGGCGCGGCAGGTTGCAATCACGCGCGGCTACCTGCAGCGCGTGGGCGGTTTCAACCATCAGGACGGCGGCGCCGGCTGGCCCCCCGCCGAACGTCTGCAAGCCGTCGGCCACTTGCTCCTGCTGCTGCGCGGGGCCGAGCGGGACCGCTTGATCCAGCTGGCAGAGATTGACGGACTGATGGTCGCGGTATTGCGCAAATGCAAGGCATGGCGGGCGGCGCGGCGGATCGACGCGATCCGCAACCTCCAACAATTTGGCGGCGACGTCGCGGTGGCGGCCTTGCGTGATATCCTGCGCACGGACCGACACCGGATTGTCCGGCTCAACGCAGCTTTTGCGCTCGCCAGTTTCGGCAGACTTCCCCCGCCACGCGAAACTATCAAACTTATCGGAATGCCCAATCGCACACCGACGCGGCTCGACGTGGCGATGCTGCGTGCTATGGCTCCCAATTACGCTGACCACCTGGTGCGGATGCTCGGGGATACCATGCCTCACGCGCGCCGCGCAGCGATCGTCGATGCCCTTGGCTGGTCGGGCGATCATTCGGTCATGCCAGCACTTGTTCGCGCCAGTATGTTTGACGATGTTGAAATCCGCTGCGCAGCGCTGCGCGCCGCAGCCAAGTTGGGCCATCCCGCGGCAGGACAGTGGGTGCAGGCTGCGCTGGGCGACAGCAATGCAAACGTACGGATACAGGCAGTGAACGGCTGCGCAGCGTTGCGGTTAGTCGATGCCGTTCCCGTGCTGCGCCAGTTGCGCAGCGATCCTGAGCTGTGGGTGCGGCTTCGCTCCGAGGAAGCACTTGCGCAGCTCGATCCGATGGGCACGAACGAGGCAGTAAGCGTTAGCAATCCTAATTCGCGCGGGCGCGGTTTCGAGCGATGATGGCTGTTATGCTTCATACTGCGGCGCAAGTGATCATGGTCTTGGCCTATGGCTGCCTAGCGGTGGTGGTGTTTCGCAACGCGATCAACGTCGCGCAGCTAATCCTGGCGAGTTACGTTTTTGCCACTCGGGTCAAACCATCGTCGTTTTCGCTTGATTTGTGGCACCGTTATAGCGACCTCGCGCTTCCCGTTTCGGTCATAGCCCCGGCGTACAACGAAGAACTTTCTATCGTCGAAAGCGTGCGTGCGCTGCTCGCGCTCGAATACCCCGAACATGAAGTAATCGTCGTGAATGACGGGTCGAGCGATGGCACGATCAATGCGCTGATCGACGGGTTCGACTGCGTCCCGACCGACCGAACCCAGATTGCGGTGCTGCAGCACACCCGGATCCGGGCAATCTTCCGGTCGCGCAAGCATCCCAACCTGTTTGTCATTGACAAAGACAACGGGCGCAAGGCCGATGCGGTGAACGCCGGGATCGGCTTTGCCCGCACGCCGCTGGTCTGCGTGATTGATGCCGACTCGATCATCGAAACCGACGGGCTGCTGCGTGCGGCCGAACCATTCATGCACGATACTGGCAAGATGGTGGCGGTCGGCGGCGCGATCCGGATTGCCAACGGATGCGAAATCCGGGCGGGTTCACTCCGCAAAATCGGCGTGACCAAGGCGTGGTTGCCGCGCTTCCAGATCGTCGAATACTTGCGTGCTTTCCTCACCGCGCGCGTCGCTAATGCCGAGGGCAACACGCTGCTGCTGATATCGGGTGCATTCGGGATGTTCCGCCGCGCTACTCTGCTGGAAATTGGGGGCTATCGTCATGATACAGTCGGCGAAGACCTAGAACTGATCGTCCGCATTCATCGGTTTATGCGCGACAACAAGCGCGACTATGCGATCGGCTTCGTCCCCGAAATCGTCTGCTGGACCGAAGCCCCGACGACATGGGCGGGGCTGCGCAACCAGCGCGCGCGGTGGCAACAGGGGGCTCTGGAAACGCTGATCCGCCACCGGTCGATGATCTTCAACCCGCGCTATGGCCGGATCGGCATGTTCTCGATGTTCCAGCTGGTGGTCGAGGACATCATCGGGCCGCCCGCCGAACTGATTGGTTACTTGATAGTCCCCGCGGCACTGTTGCTGGGGGTGATGGACCCGGTCATCGCGGTCGTCTTCCTGTGCCTGACCGTGCTATTCGGGACCGGGCTCAGCATCGGCACGCTGGTGCTTGAAGAACTGCAGCTCAGCCGAACGCCGACGGCGCGTGATCTGGTGCGTATCGGGGTGGCGGCTTTCGTTGAGAATTTCGGATACCGCCAGGCCAACCTGATGTTCCGCCTTTCGGGCATCCGCCGCCACTTTCGAAAGGACAATAGCTGGGCCGCGGTTCCCAGAACTGGCTTCAGTCCCATCGGTTAGTCAATAGCGGTATCCCGTTGGAAAATTGTGCAACCGCGAAAATCGCAAGGGAAAGAGGTGCGAATGGGAGCGCGAGCGTCAAATTTTTTTTTGGATACGGAAATTGCCTGTTCGCGGAGTTGCGAATGGCTCGAGTTGAAAGCGAATTCAATCGGCCGGTACTTGCCGGCAATTTCCAACTGATTTTTGCTGCAGGATCTATATTCACAGAGCAGCGCTGACAACATTTCAGATGATTGTAGGCGCTATGCATGACTGCAGCGCAAGCAAGAAGAAGAGTGCCTCGTTTAGAGACCTAATGGCAATCAGTGACGCAGACATGCATTGATGTCGGTCGATCGAGCCTCAGTCGAGGCAACTATAGGAATGTCCGCTGTCAACGCGTGACTTTATGAACTGAAACTAAAAGGAGTTTGGCGGCTCCGCCTAAGCCAATGTGCACGCAGGCCGGCAGCTATCGCCTCCTCTTCCCTGTAAACCTACCTATCGGCCCCAGAGGGGCCACGAGTGCGATGGCGTCGTTTCACGACCGAAATTGAGGTAAAGACTTGACCCGCTGACTTTGAGTTGGGTGGGGTGATCGCTGCCTTTAACGGGCGGCGTCGGCTTTTGAAGAAAGTGTTTAACGGGAAAGCCAAATCCGACTGATCATCGCCCTGCAATCGCAGAGGCATGTTGGCAACGATGGCGATCAGAAGCGATTGGCTCATATCGTCGATCATACGACGACGCAGCGGGCTTACTGCTGCCGTGGCATCAGTCATGGGATGGTCTCCTGGCCAGGGGTTGGTCTCAGCAACCAAACCTTCCCATCAGGAGGCCATTCCAGACAATAGGTACGCCAGTCCCGCGTCAGCGGGTTCGTTCAATCCCTGATGAATCACTCAGCTCGAAATATGCTCTAGCCTTCGGCCGCAAGCGCCGAAGCTGCGCCGGCTCTCCACGGTTTGAAAGAGCGTTGCGTCGATGAAGGCGTGGCGGAAGGATGGCAGGATGAGGCGATGTAGGAAAATGGATATACCTACAGCTACATTTTCACCAAACCGCTCGAAAGCGCGATCTTGATCGCTCCGGCAATTGACGTCTGGCCAAGCTTTTTCATCAGGTTGAGCCGATGGATTTCCACGGTGCGCGGGCTCAACCCCAATTCATGGGCGACCATCTTGTTCGACCGGCCGTCTCCCAAAAGCTTCAACACCTCCCTCTCGCGCGGGGTCAGCTGCCGCACCAGCGTCACGGCACTTTCTCTGAAGCCCGCCGCCTTGGCGCGTTCGCGAAGTGGCGACATTCCCGCTCGGATCGCGGCGAGCAGGACGTCTTCTTCGTAGGGCTTCTCGATGAAGTCGACCGCGCCCATCTTCATCGCCGAAATCACCGACGTAATATCGCCGTGACCGGTAACCACGATGACCGCAAAAAGGTCCATCTGTTCGTGACCGATTTGTTCGATCGTCTGCAAGCCGCTCAACCCCGGCATTCGCAAGTCCATCAGAACGCAACCGGGCTCGAGATGGGGCAGCGATTCGAGAAAATCGGCCCCTGAAGCGAAAGGGTGCGGATCGAAGCCCCGTGTGCGCAGGGCGAAAATCGTCGATCGTCTGACCATGCTGTCATCATCGACGACATAAATTGTCTTTGGATCGGTTGCCATTTCGGACCCCGCGGTTATCCCGGAATTGGTAGCTAGGTGAAAGCTGAAATCAGGTAAATCCAAATCAATCTCCTCTTGGCAAGGTAAACTTAAAACACGCCCCTGAAGGGAAACGGTTTTCTACCCAAAACTTTCCACCGTGCGCCTCGATAATGGTTCGGCTGATCGACAACCCGACCCCCATGCCATGGATTTTTTTAGTGTCGAAGGGTTTGAACACGTTGGCCAGTGCTTCTTCACTGATCCCGTGTCCCTGATCGGCAACGTTAACTTCAACCCACTCGCCGTGCGCTTGTGAGCGGATGACGATTTGCGGATTGGCGACCCCTTCCATGGCATCGACCGCATTGCGCAGCAGATTGACCATAACCTGTTGGATCTGGATGTGATCGACCAATACCGCGTCGGCTTCGTCGGACAAGTCGATCACGCATTCGATTCCCCTCGACGCGGCGTCGATCAAACCGATCGCGCGCGAGTCTTCGACGATGTCCGCGAGCGAATGCCTTTCCTTGAGGATGGAAGACTTTTCGACCAGCGACCTCATACGTTTGACGATCGTTGCCGCGCGCAGCACGCCGGCATCGATGTCGTCGAGCGTCTCGGCGACGAAGGGTGACAAGTCTGGTGTTTCGGATTTAAGCACTCGCTTCAGGCCCCGCGCGAAATTTGCCACCGCGAGCAGCGGCTGGTTGAGTTCGTGGGCAATCGTCGAGGTCAGGGCAGCCATCGCGCTGAGCCGCGAGGCATGGATCAATTCCGCACGGGTGCGCTCCAACTCGGCCTCCACCACGCGCAGGTCGGTGATGTCGTGCATCGCGCCGTCGATCCCCGCCAGACTGCCGTCCGCCGCCAACCGGTGTCGATAGGTGATTTCCATAGCGAGAGTTTCGCCATCGGCACGCACGAACGACCGCAGCGATCGACCGCCTGCGATTTCGCTCTTTATGAAAGACTTGAGCCGCTCGTTGGAGTCCTTGCGATCTGCTATGACCATGAATTCGAACGCCGGGCGACCGATCGCAGCGGATACCGGGATCCCCATCACGCGCTCCCACACCGGGCTCAAATACGTGTACCGCCCGCTCACATCGGTGCGGAAGACAATGTGCCCGGTAGTTTGCAGGGCGGATTGAAAGTGCTGCTGGCTCTCAGCCAGTCGTGCGCCGAGCCGCGCTTTGTCCGCCAGCGCGGCCGCGACCGACATCCCGACCGCAAAGCAGGTGGTCAGGAAAATCTGTAGGATCAGATTGTTCTCAAGGCTGTTGCCGCCCCAGGCCAAGTGTCCGCCTGGTTCAAGGAGAAAAGCCTTGGTCGCGACGCCGGACACGACAACGATGGCAAACGCCGTCGCCGATGCGCCCAAGCGGAACGCCAGATAGGTAATCATCGCAAGTACCAGAAACAACGGCGCGTTGCGGATCAGATTGAAGATCAGCATGCTGAGCAGCGCAACCGCCACCATGCTCGCCCAGATCTCCGCTTTGTGCCGGACCGGTAACCAACCCGCGCTCTGGCGCCGGAACAGAGGTACCAACCAATGCGCAAAGATCGCCATTCCCAATGCACTCGACAACACGCTCTGCACCAGTACCCCGGGAAGGAATTCCTGACCGGTCGCCTGCGACAGCGCAAACAGCAGCGGCGCTCCGACCGCCACGTGAACCACACCGATCGAGACGCAAAATTGCTTGAGCGACTTGAGCGATTGAAAATCTTGCCTCGGCGCGCCCGAGCGATTCAGAACCCGCCGGACGATCGCCGGCATGACGCCCGTTATCGCAGCGGTCGACGCGGAAGCCGCAATCGCCTGGCCGGACACCGCCAACGCAACGAAGATCACCGCGAACCCAGTCAAGCCTATCCGCCATTGCTTGCGCTGTCCCACCAACAGCATGGCCGAAAGCATGCACCCGCTGGTAACCGAAATCGGGATCGGCGCGGCATAGCGCCCCGCCAGGAGCGCTTGCCCGAGCGCCGCGATCCCAGCCGCGAGAGCGATCAGATACGGTGCCGAAGCTGCCAGGCGATCATGGTTAAGCGCTATCCGCCCAATCGTCGCTCCCTCTCCGATTTTCCCAGTTTTGTAGAGTTCCGGATCGATGACAGTCTCTTCGTTACGCGCGGCGGTCAATTTGGGACGGGACCGCGGCACGAATCAGGCCTGTAAAGTCGGGTCGATTGAATTTGGATTACGACTTGTCCTCGTAGATGCCCCCCACAGGGCGGTGGTGCCATCAAGGGACGCATGTCAGTCCAGGCGTAGAGAGGTGACAGAAATCCGCGTCAGCCGCTCCTACCGGTTACCCGTGCATACCAAGCGATGACGATCGATGATAGCCGACTTGGCCGACGAAGCGCAGTGAAATCGTTGGTTCACTGCCACTCGTCCGAAGTGGGTTGGGTCCGGGTGGGCTAGAGCGCCATGCGTTACATCTGAACTATGCTTCCGTTCGTCCTGAGCCTGCCGATGGGTTAGGCACAAACGGGATGAGTTGCTTCACATAGCGCGCAGTTCCATCCCATTCGCGCTATACAGGGCACCTGGCCTGGGGGGCGCAAATTTCCGCGGGTGTCATCGTGCGAACAGGTACTATCGAGGCGTTGTACGCATCTTCTGCCAATTACCTTCGCAAGAGCCTGGCTTGCTGGTATCGATAGTCAACCAACCACGACAGGGTCGCACTCATGGACAGCAAGGAAACGTCGCTCAGCGCTGACGAACTATATGCCCAGGCACAGGAACTGAAGCATAAAGTCAGGGCGTTGATTTTGCTTGCCCGAGAGCGGGAGGGGGAAGCGCTGTCATCCCCTGCCCTTCCGGATACGATCGATTTCGATTCATTGCCGGGTCAATCCGCCGAGCGCCGGGCAGAGGCTCTTTATGGGGGGCGTCGCATCCGCAATCGAATGTTCCCGGAGCGGCTTTTTGGTGAGCCCGCGTGGGACATCTTGCTGCAGTTGTTCCTCGCGGCTCAGAAAGGTGTGGTTGTGACGACCGCCGCGGTTCAGAGGGGAGCTGACGTCTCTCCCGAGGGCGCAGCGCGCTGGATTTCGAATTTGGAAGAGGCAAGACTGGTCGCGCGATCCGAGCCGACCGAAGGGGGCCACGGCACGGTGCAATTAACTGCCGATGGTCTTGAGCGCATGACGCGGTTCTTCGCTATCGCAGATGGCCAGATGCCCATTCCTAATGGAAACTCGTGGCATTTGCGCGCTATCTAGATCGCTGGACTGTGATCGGGTGGCGAAACTTGCCGAAGCTCCTGGGATCACTGCATCAGCACTTCAGCCTCATCGCAAGGGCGATTTTTTCAACGAAGGCACCGACTGCGGTCATAGCCGCGATGATCTGCTCGCGGCAACAATGGGTGTGGATCGGCGTCCAAGGCGGAACCGCGCCATTCACTGAGCTAAGCGTTTGACTAGCTCTGCGAATAGCATGGTTGGAGGGGGGCCGCGCGACGCCGATTTGCATGGCCCTGAAAGCTTCCTTAGTGCGTGATCTCAATAGGTTAGTTGTCTTGAGGCGGGGTTGCGCCTTGGACGCCGATCCACAACGGGAGAAGCCGTAGGCGTTCCTCGGTCGTCAACGGCGTATTGCCGTCCTCTTCGGGAAAGAGATCGACGGTCAACCGGCAACATCCCACAACCGCGCCGGGGAGCCACGAAGCAGCTCGTCGATCAGCCGCTCCCGTTCTTCTTCGTGGGCCGCACGGTCGAGACCCTGGTTCTCCAACGCCATGGTATGGCTGGCGCGAGCAAACTGTTGCGACGCAATTTCGGCCGCGCGCGCTCGCATTATTCCGTCGATCGGCCGGTTTGGCACGAGCGCATAGATGAGCGTGCAATCCAGCGCTTCAGCAGCTTGGCGCAAGAGGCCCAACGAGATAGAATCGCGCGCTTCGCTTTGTTCCATCTCGACGATAGCAGACTGCCCCTTGTTCATGCGCCGAGCCAACTGGCGGGTGGTCATGCCAAGAGCGTCGCGGATTGCGCGTATCCAACCGCGCGGCGGACGAATGAGATCTTGCCTATCCCGGAGCGGCGCAAGGCGTCGCTCAAGATGTTTTCTGGCGAGGGCCTTGGTATCTACGATCTGCTCCGATCGATCAATATGCTGTCTATCGATCGCACATAGCCGATCAACTGTAAAGGAAATGATCTGCCTGAACAGATCGCAAACACTCATAAGATCGGTCTCGGCGACAGATACGGCAACACAGCCCTACAGGTGACCGGCTCGGGGCCGGGAGCAGACACGCCGGAATGTGGCGACTACCCAAACACTATAAGCTTGGCGTGATGGAGCAGCGCGAGGAACGCAACCTCGCCGATGAGGCACTCGAGCGACACCGTGTCGTGGCAATCGGGTGCCAATAGTTAGGGCTGGTCGATCGGGAGCAGCCCCGACACGCTGAGGCCATATTCGCATCCGGCCCGGCAGGCACCCGACGATCTTTCCATAAGAGCCATAAGGCTATGGAAATAATTGAAATATATGGGGCCATACCGCCAGCAAGCGGTTGGCAAGGAATTATTCAACGTTAGAATTCGGACCACCGCAGACCGCCATTCCGACCGCTTGAGAACGGAGCCGGAGGGGTGACCAGGGGACGAGATGGGGGTCGGTGGCTTGAGGGCGCGGCTTCGGTCTCGCGCGTAGGTCGCCGAATGCTGTCCTTCGATCGTGCCGAGCCTTATTTCGAGCGTTTCGCCCAAGTCGCCACCGATAGCGAGCTTGCCGACCTGCTCGACAGCGTGACGCGCGAAATGGGTTTCGCCTATTTCGCACTGACCCACCACGTGGACATTCGCCGCTGTCCGGAAAAGGCGATCCGCCTGTTGAACTACCCCCGCGAATGGATCGATTACTACGACGCCCACAGTCTCGGCGTGACCGATCCCGTCCACCGGGCGAGCCATGTCACGAACCTGGGTTTTGCGTGGTCCAAGCTCCCGCGGCTCATCGCGCTGACTGGGCGTGACCATGAAATCCTTGCCCAAGGCGGGAGCAACGGGATCGGTGACGGGTTCACCGTGCCCACACACGTCCCCGGCGAATCCCACGGCTCGTGCTCGTTCGCCAATCCTGCGGGGACGATCCTCCCAGCCGAGCAGCTCCCGCTCGCCCAGCTCGTCGGCCATTTTGCATTCGACGCCGCCCGTCGTTTGTGGCGCATTCGCCCAGTAGATCCGGTGTCTGTCCTGACCGAGCGTCAGCGCGAATGTCTTACGTGGGTGGCGGCCGGCAAAACCGACTGGGAGATCGGTCAGATCCTTGGCATCGCCGAGGAGACCGTGACCGACCATCTCAAGCATGCGCGGGATCGGTATGGAGGCGGCAAGCGAACGTCGCTGGTGGCCCGAGCGCTGTATGACACGTCGATAACTTTTCCCGACATCTTCAAGCGCTGACCATCCCCCTTTCCGGGGATGGCGATCTGCCCAAGCCCTGCCCGATCATGACCGTGTCCTCGAGGAGAATGACATGGTTTCCAACTCCAGATTTTGCGTCCCCGTTACGATCGCGGCATCATCGTCGTGGCCCGCTAGCGAGCCTCCGCTCCAGGCGATGTTCGCGGCGCGCAAGCGCGTCTTCGTCGATTTGCTTCGATGGAACGTTCCCGTTCTCGAAGGCTGCTACGAGGTCGATCAATTCGACGACGCCCATGCCGAATACCTGATCGTCGGAGGCGAGGATGGGCGCCACCTCGCATCGACGCGGCTGCTTGAGACAACCCGCCCCCACATTCTCGACAGCCTGTTCCCGCAGCTCTGTGCGTCCGCCCCGCCCCATGGACCCGAGGTGCGCGAGATCACGCGCTTCTGTCTCGATCCGTCCGGCGGCGCGCTTGCCAGACGCGAGGCGCGCAACGTGCTCGTCTCGGCGCTGGTCGAGCATGCGCTCGTCAACCGGATCCGGACCTACACGGGCGTTGCCGAACTTGCATGGCTTCAGCAGATCCTGGCCTTCGGCTGGCGCTGCCGGCCGTTGGGCCTGCCGCTCAAAGTTGGCGCGCAAACGCTCGGCGCGCTGGCGATCACCATCACTTCTGAAACCCCCGCGCTGCTGGCAGCCAACGGGATTTCCCGCCCGACTATGCTCCTGTCGCCCCGCGCGCTCGAAGCCGCTTGAAACTCAGGGAGGCCGTCATGCCCAATTTCGCCATTCAGAATTCGAACACGCCACCGTCGGTCGGAAGCCTGGCAAACTCCGATCCCCGCGCTATCGAGCATTGGGCCGAGCGGCTTTGCGCCGATGGCTACTGCGTGATCCCGGATCTGCTGCCTGAGCGCGATGTCGTCGCGCTCGACGCTGCCCTCGCGTCCGATTTCGAGGCGACCCCGTTCTGCGAGGGCCGGTTCTACGGCGAGAGGACCAAGCGCTTCGGCCGGCTTCTGGCGCGGTCGCCGGCCACCGTGCCGCTTGTCGCCCACCCGCTTGTGCAGGGTGTGGTGCAGCGCGTGCTCCAGCCCTGGTGCGACGTGTTCCAGCTCAATCTAGCCCAGGCGATCGCCATCCATCCTGGTGCCCTGGCGCAAATGCCGCACCGCGATCAGGATATGTGGGGCGGGACCAAGGGCGAGATCGAATATCTCGTCAACGTCATGTGGCCACTAACTCCGTTCACGCGGGAAAACGGCGCAACGCGGTTGTGGCGTGGCAGTCACGGACATCGAATCGACCGTGTGTTCGCGGAGGGCGAAGAACAAGTGCCGGAGTACGGCCCGGGCTCGGCTCTCCTGTTCCTGGGTTCGACGCTGCACGCCGCAGGCGCCAACAGCACAGGGCACGTGCGCAGGAGTCTTGTCACAGGCTATTGTCTGGGCTGGCTCAAGACTTACGAGAACCAGTTCCTCGCCTATCCACCCGAAGTTGCCCGCAGCTTCGAGCCCGGTCTCGCCGCGCTGGTGGGCTACCGCCAGCACCGCCCCAATCTCGGAAACTTCGAAGGACGTTGCCCCTCGCTGGTGCTGGGCAATCGAGCCCCCGGCCCACTTGCAGCAATCGACGCGCTGCGACCCGACCAAGTGGACGCCGTCGACGCGCACGCGGCGGCGCAGCGCCAAGCGTGCTGCGCGGCCTGATCGGCCCGGCTGCGGGACGGCGATCCGAGATGAGCCCAGGCCCAACATTCGATCGTGTCTACCGGGCGCTCAAGGGTCGGCTGCTGTCAGCTGGGTTCGCCCCCGGCGAGCATCTCGAGCCCGCGGTACTCGGTGAAGAGCTGCACGCCAGCGTCACCCCGGTTCGTGATGCGCTGCACCGCCTTGCAGGAGAGCGGCTTGTCGACGCGCCGTTTCATGACGGCTTCTGCACCGCGTCGTTCACTGAAGCGGAACTGCGTGACATGTTCGGGTGGAGCGCGACGCTCATCGACCTCGCCCTGCGCCGTGCGCCGACTCAGACCACGACGATCAGCCCGAATCCGACCCGAGCCGCCTCGGATTACTCCAGCGAAGCTTCGGAGCTGTTTATGACGATGATTCATGGGCTTGGTTCTTGCGAGCACGCCATGGCCATCGAAGGCATCGTTGAGCGGCTAGCAGCGGTGCGAACGGTTGAACCCGCTGTATTCGACGACACGGCGGAAGAGCTGGCCGAACTCCATTTCGTGCACGCCAGCGGCAATGGCGCGGCCCTGCGGCGCGGGGTCGCCACCTATCATCGCCGACGGCAGCGGGCCGCGCCCGATCTTCTGGCCGCGCTCCGCCGCGAGACCCAGCGCCATCGCCGCCGGTGACGCTTGGGTGCGCTGGTACTCCCGACGCCGACATGGTCGCTCGTACGCCGCCCGCCGGTGCTTGTAAGCATCGACCCCCACCTCCAAACAATCGGCATATTTCCGCCGTGTAACCTTCGTATACGGCCTGCTCGGAGCGATCATTCTCAAGTCGCATCCTGCGGCTAGGAGAATGACGATGGAACGCGAACACGACACGGCCGAGCTTGTTGACCTGGGTACCGCCAGCACTGACACCCAGGGCAGTCCGATCCCCACGGTCGCCGAAGACCAGGGCTACCTGCCCGTCGGTCTCAGCGACGCCTGAACGCCGGGTGTGCGCGGGAGGTGCATCCTCCCGCGCACAAGCGCCCCATGGCCTTTCTCGCAACCGCGCCCGGAGTAAGCTTCGGTTTGGTCGACGGGCATCCCGTGTTCCTGGATGCCGCCCATGACCGGTACGTCGCCCTGCCCTGCGATATGATCGAGCTGTTTCTCGCAGCACTTGCGCGCGGCGGACTGGTCGAACCTGGAGCGCCTGGAACCGTCGGTTTGCTTGCAAGCGGCCTCTTTGTACTTTCGGAAGCCGAACATGCTCTGGAGTCGGTCAGCCACGTACCACCGGCTCGCGGTTTCGAGCCGATGCGACCGCAATTGCGTCTCGCGGACCTTGTCAGGGTATGGTGGCTGTTGGCGTGCGCGCGACGCGACGTGCGGACCAGACCGTTCAGCACCCTTATTGGGTCCGCGCACAACTCTCGCTCCCGGTCGTCAGCGGTGACAGGTGACCCACCGCTGGAACTGCTCGTTCAGCGATTTCATCGGGCACGCGCCTACGTGCCGATTGCATCGTCATGCTTGTGGGACTCGCTCGCCCTTCGGCAGTGGCTAGCCGACCGAGGCGTTGGCTGTGCCCTGGTGTTTGCTACCCGCCTCGACCCCTTCGCTGCGCATTGCTGGATCGAGCATGACGGGGTCGTGCTCAACGATTCACCCGAGCGGATCGCTACGTTCGCGCCAGTGGCCATCGTCCAGTGAAGTTCCGCTTTCTGGCGCTGGCCGCCGACACCCCGGCGCGAGCGCGGATGGTCGAGAGCGGCCGGTCTGTTCGCGCGGTTGGTCTTGCCCCGATCTTGCACACGGACCGGTTCGAACTGTGGGCACCGCCCGATACGCCAGTCTTGCTTGGCAGGGATTGTCACTCGTTCCTGGTCGGCTTCGCATACGATCGCTCAAGCGGGCAGCTTCTTGGCGAAGCGCCTGCGGCCGCCTCTGGTATGGAATCGGTGGTCCGCGATTACTGGGGTTCCTATGTTCTATTCGCCGACCGTCCCGAAGGCCACTTCGTGCTGCGCGATCCGTCGGGAGCGATACCGGTCTACCACCGCCGCGAAAGCAACTGCCACATCTTCGCGTCCGACGATGCTCTGCTTTGGGCGGGATCCGAGATCGTGCCCATGCCCGACCTGGACTTCGTGCGCGGGTGGCTGAGCTTTCCGTTCCTGCGGTCGGGACGCACCGGAGCGATCGGCGTGCGCGAGCTGACCGCCGGGCGGTGCCACACCGTCGATGCCGCGGGAATTCGCGAAGAACAGGTCTGGTCGCCCGCCGGTCACCTGGCGAAGCGGCCGCTCCTGCGTCCGGAGGAAGCCGTCGAACGCCTCCGCGCGGAACTCCTGCACTGCATTCCGCGAGCGGTCCCGGAAGGTCAGCGCTGTTTCCTCAAGATTTCTGGCGGACTCGACTCCGCGCTGGTGGCCGCTGCGCTCGCCGCCGCTGGTCGGCAATTCACCGGTATCAACTTTGCCACGAGTGGCCCCGAGGGTAACGAGCGCACTTATGCTCGCGCGGTCGCCGCGGACGCGGGCGTGAATTTGATCGAACTTGTCGAGGAGCCGATCACGATCGATCTCGATCATCCTCCGGTCAACCGCCTGCGACCACCCCGGCATCCCTTACTTCAAGGTCTCGATAGCGCATACACGCTCCAGTGGTCCGCGCTCGGCGCCGAGGCGGTCGTCGATGGCGCGGGCGGCGACAATATTTTCGCCTATCTCAATACGGCGGCACCCGTTCTCGATGCCTGGGTGTGCGGGGGCGCTTCGAGCGTGTGGCGCGCGATCAACGATCTAGCTGTCCTTCACTCCGAGACTTTCTGGGCAACTGCAAGGTTTGCCTGGCGAAAGACGCGCCGCGGGACCTCGACAATGTGGCCCGCCAACCATGATTTCCTGATGCCGGGCGCTATCGCGCGCGAGTCCGATGCGCATCCCTGGCTGGAGCTTCCCCCCGAGGTCCGCCCAGGCGCGCGAGAGCACGTGCGCTCGATCGTCGGCATTCCGCATTTCTTTTCGGATCCCGGTCCCGGCATGCCGGCAACGCTGCATCCCTTGCTCGCCCAACCGATCGTCGAACTGGCGCTGCGCATACCGACACATTTATGGATCACTGACGGCCGGGACCGTGCGGTCGCGCGCGCCGCCTTCGCGAACCTACTGCCCGAAGCAGTTCGCCGACGGCGCGAAAAGGGCGCGCTCGGCGAAATGTTTCGCATTCAGTTTCGTCAGCTACAGCCCGCGCTGTCTGCCTTCCTGCTGAAAGGCCGACTGGTCGAGGCTGGCATCGTCGATCCTGACGCGATCGATGCCTATCTCTCGAATTCTTCCGGTTGGGCGGGATACCAGGCGATCCGACTGCTCGAAATCGCCGCGGCCGAGCAATGGCTCCGCTCATTCGACTGATCCGGTCTTCCGCGCCTTCAAGGCGTCCCACCTGCGATATTGCGCATCGGTGGCGGGGTCAGGTTCGCGATAACCCTGCAACCAGTAGCGAAACCAGTCCAGATTTCGCCGATACACCGCGTAGCGGTGCCGCGGCTGAAGCTTGAGATGGCTTTCGTTCGGGAAGCCATAGAGCTCGACCGGCGTCGTAGTGTTGGTCATGCGGGCGTAGAACTGCATCGCGCTCGCGATCTCCTGCTCGGGCAGCTGCATGAGCAACGGCGCCTTTATCCGCGGGACGTTCATTTCCGGCGATATCCGGCGCCATCCCGCTGGATCGTCATCGGGCGATCCTGCCTTCCAACGGGTCCGGTACTGCTCCGGGGCATCGCGGCCGCGGATCGCGACCTGCCAGAAGCCCGACGGGCTGGGCTGCGGCGAGGCAATGGCCGCCGCTGCCAGCAGACGGGTTTTCATCGCCATCCACATCGTGACCTCGCTGCCAAAACTGAGGCCGCCCATTCCGATACGCTGCGGATCGATCAGGCCACGGCGGCCTAGCGTGCCGATGACCGCCTCTACACTGGCTTGTGCCGCCTCGTAGTTGTCGATCGCCGTGTCCGCGGTGTTCATCGGCCCGTATGTCAGGCAAACCACCGCAAATCCGGCATCGGTCATCGGGCCGAACGGAAACTCGTCGCCCATGCCTCCCCGCAGAAATCCCGGACAGTGGTAATACATGATGAAGAGCGGCAAACGTTCTCCATGGCGGCGGCGGGGAGTAAGCAGGATTCCAGCAGCACGTCGGCCATTGCCGTAAGGTATCGACAGGTGTCCGACCGTGGGAGGAGTCGCGGCTCGAAGCGCGAGGTTCGGATCGTAGAGGGTCACAAGCCGCGCTTTGTCGAAGTCGATGCGCACCAGTCGCGGCGGGGAAGCGGCCGCCGCAGCGACGCAGATCGCGTAGCGCGCCGACACCGCACAGGGCGTGCGATTGGCCCGGCCCCCACTCAGTAGTCCGTCGCCTCGCAGCACCAGTCTCGCCCGCCGCGTGGCCGGGTGGAACAGATGGAGCGTCTGGCGAAAAGCAGGGTCCTGTTTGGTCAGAAGGACCTGCTGCCGACCGGGGCGCCAGGCAAGCGCGGCAATCGTTCCGCTGCGACAGACCGGATCGGAACAGACGATATTCGACCCGCCAGGCAATTTGACATTGAGCGTGAGCCCGGCCTCCGTGCCATCGCCGGATACAACCGCGACCGCGCCCGACTCGCTGGTGGCCTGGATCGCTTCTGGCGTCGCCCCATCGACAGCGGAACGCGCCTCGACCCGGCCGACGACGGTGTCGCGCGTCGTGGTCAGATCGAGGCTATGTCGCGTGCGCGGTTCGCGCCACAGAAGACCATCGCGCTGATACCAGCTACCGATGAGCCGCTGCGTGCCGAGGCGGCCGTGCGAATAGGCTGCGCGGTAAAGCCCTTGGCGGGTATCGACCGTCGCATCGATCAGAATGCCGTCATCATACTCCTTCTGTTCAGCAGCATAAACGATCGCGCGGGTTGGACCGGTAATGAACGTTGCGCTTCGTCCGTCCTCGCCTACCGCAAAACTCTCGATGTCCGCTTCGCCTCCGATCACCTGGCTCCGGCCAGAACCATCCGGCGTGGCTCGCCAGATTGCGATCGCGCCACCGACAAACGCGCGAAAGAAGAAGGCGCGGCTGTCGGGGGACCAGACCGGTGCCTCGAATTCGATCACGCCGTTGTTATAGATGGCGTCGCCGCCGTCGGCGACCTTGCGGACGGCACCGGTCGTAAGCTCCGCTACATACCAGTCGACCGTGTAGGTGTTGCGCTCGACCGATGGACGCTGCACGCGAAACGCAACGTTGCGACCGTCTGGCGACAGGGCGAGCGCTTCTATATCGGCGACTTCGGTCAACGCTTGCAGCGACTCGCGAGTGGACGAGACCGGTTGCGCCGCCGCCGCCGACCCGCAGGCGACGACAGCGCAACCCAGAAGAGCGGCCAACTTGGGACCTGTGTTCACCAGCTCTTCCGCAGCTGAAGCGCGACATAGCGGCCGCGAGCCGAGGCATTGATCGGGTCGTAACCGACACCTGTCGCGCTTGGGGCGTCGGGCAGGAGCCGGGGTGGATCGTTGTCGAACAGATTTTCGACATAGAGCGCGACCCGCGAGCCGCGCAGAACTCCGCGACCTTCTGCACCCACGCTGTAGGCAAGGTTGAGGTCGATCGTCGTGTGCGCCCCCACATTGCGCCGCGTCGCGGTGCGATCGTCGTGATAGTCATCCGCGTGATTGACGAACGCGCTCGCCGACCACCCGTTACGGCTCCAGCTGAGGCCTCCGCGACCGCGCCAGGCAAGCGGGCGATAGGGCCGGTCTACCGCGATGATCACCGGACCGCCGACGATGAGGCGGTCCTCGAACTGGATCACGTGGGTGACGTTTCCTTCCAGCACCAGGGCATTGGACCCGGCCTGGAAGGCGTAGCGCAGCCCGATGTCGAACCCGCGCGTGCGCGTCGACGCGGTATTGTTCACGCGCGAATCGAGCACGACGTCGATGTCGGCGGGCTTGGCGCCGCCATTGGTGAAGCCCGGCCCGGTAAAGTCGGTGACCTGCACCGCGTTCGCGAACAGGCTGGTCACTTCCGCCGCGCTCGGCGACAGATTGATGATCGAAGCGAATGCGGGGTCGCCGACCACGACAGCACGGTTCGTCGGCAGCGCGATCCGCTTGGAGAAGCGGATGGCGTAGTAGTTGAGGCTGAGCGTGAGGCCGTCGATCGCGCTTGGCGTCCACTCGCCGCCGATCGACCAGTTGCGCGAGGTCTCGGGCTCCACCGCGGGGTTGCTGCCCTGGAGTACCGCGATCAGGCTGCCGGGAGGCGCCTGCGCGGGAGTGACGTAGAACAGCCGAGCTGGCGCGAGCAACACGGTGTACGCACCGATTGCCTCTGCCAGCAGCGGTGCCCGGAAGGATGTGCTGTAGGAACCGCGCAAGTCGAGACCGGGCAGCGGCGACCAGATCAGGCCCAGCTTCGGATCGACGGTGGATCCGGTGCGGCTGTACCGATCATAACGCGCTGCCGCGGAAATCTGTAGCTTTTCAAGCCCTGCCCGGTGGTTAGCCGGCCCAAAAAGCGGCAGCAGGACCTCGGCGAATGCCGAGTGGACCGTACGGTTCCCCTGCTTGAGCGATGGAGTGATCAGCGAGGAACGAAATACTTCGCGGTAACTTTCACGCCGCGCCTCACCCCCCAGCGCCACCCGCAACGCGCCCCCCGGCAGATCCAGCAAGCTGCCGTCGAGCTTGAACGACGCCTCGGCAATCGAATTGCGGATGTCGCGCGCGTTGACCAGCGCCTGGCCGCCCGGCTGGGTCTGACGCTGGGTGGTCTTTGCAAGAGCGTAGTTGCCACCGACCCGCGCCCGCCAGTCGCCCCCCAAGGCGTAAGCCAGCTCGCCCGACAGCGAGTAGGCATTGGCGCGCGCGGCCACGAAGATCGGCAGGTTCGACACCACCGGAACGTTGGTCCGCGCGGTGGTGCGCCGGGCCATCGTGCCCGACAGCCCAAAGCTCAGGCGCGGCGACAAATCCTGCTCGAGCGTGGCGAGGATGCTGTGACGATGCTCGCGCGGCAGCAGGAACGTGCCTGGACGCAGGCCGATCGGCTCGGAGCGCTGCCCGGCGCGGATCTCGTCCTCGCGCCGGTATTCGTACGACAGCAGTCCATGCCCACTTCCCCAGTCTTGCCCAAGGGTCTGTGAGAGTTGGATCACCTGACCGCCGCCTTGCGTGGTCGCGCCGGCCTGAAGCGAAGTTTCCGCGCCGTCATAACGGTCGCGCAGGATCAGGTTGACCACCCCGCCGACTGCGTCCGAGCCATAAATCGCCGAAGCTCCATCGGTCAGGATCTCGACCCGCTCCAGCGCGGTCACCGGGATCAGCGAGACGTCGACGAACGCGCCCGTTCCGCTCGGAGCGAGGCGGCGACCGTTGACCAGGACCAGAGTCGCGCGCTGGCCCAGACCGCGCAAGTTCAGCCCGGTGCCGTGATCGGTCGTGCTCGAATCCGGCCGAGCGACCAGCGCGTTCTCTTTGTTGGTTCCACCCTGGGTGTTCTGCGGCACGGTCCGCATCAGCTGGTCGACCGAGGTCGCCCCGCTTTTGTCGATATCCTCGCGCGTGATGACGATAACCTTAGAGGTCGGCTGGGCTCCCCGCACATTGGTTCCGGTGACCACAATCTCCCCGGAATCGTGGTTGTCATCGGCGAGGTCGGCCCGACCGCTTGGGTTGGCCACGACCACCAGCGACGTCCCCACCCGACGCAAATGCAATCCGCTTCCCGCCAGCAGCAGGCGAACCGCTTCCTCGGCGGTATACCGGCCCTGGAGGGCGGGCGCCTGTCTCCCGGCGACGACTTCGGATGCGGCGATCACGTCGGTACGCGAGCGGACGGCTATCTCGCGCAACGCACTTGCCAACGGCTGCGCCGGCAACGCGAGGTCGATGGCGGTCCCGGTTTGCGCCTGGACCGCAGGTGCGGCGGCAGAGGCGAGCGCGATGGCCGAGCCCGCCGACGCCAGTCGATATAGTGTTGTGCCGAACATTGTATCCCTCCCCGGCACGCGCGAAGAGAGGCGATGCCAGTCGTCTTGACGACGACGGCGCGACAAACCCCCCGACTATTTTTCATAAGCGCGCGATCGAGGCGATCAGGCACGATATAGCTGACCGCCCTTTGAGGCGGCCGGTCCAGGTTGGGCTTTATGCTCTGGAACGCCGCGGATCAGACAGGACTATTGTGCCGTCAGCCGCACGATCGATCGCAAGCCCGAACGCGACTGCGAGACTGCGTGCGAACGCCTCGGCGTCACCGACATGGAAAGCGCCCGAGATCTGGCGGCTGCCGAGCGCCGGATCCGCCAGCCGGATTTGGGTCAGGCTATAACGGTTGGCAAGAGCCACGGCCTCGCGCAGCGGGGTCGTCTCGAACTCGAGCATATGGTTGATCCATGACGCGCCGCTTCGGTTCGTTTCGCGCCCGAGGGGACCGCCCGAGCTGACTAGCACGACGTCGTCGCCGGCGCGCATGCGTGCCACCGGCCGTCCCTCGCTCCATCCTCGCCCACGTATCTCGAGCGAACCCTCGAGCAAGTGCACCGCAGGGTCTGCTTCAAGTACGCTGACGTCGAATGTCGTTCCCGTAGCAACGATTTCGCGCCCCGCGGCGAACACCGTGAACGGTCGAGGGTCGCGCGCTACGATAAAGCGCGCGCGTCCAGACAGCAGTGACAGGCGACGCTCGTGATTTGAAATCTCGATGGCGACCTTGCTCTGCGTATCGAGCACAATCCTGCTGCCATCGCTCAGGGTGAAGGGCACGATCTCGCCGACCGCGCTGGCCAGCAAGATTGGCTGGGGCTCCGCGATGGTGCGAGCCTGGATAAGCATCCCCGCCGCGAGCACGATCAAAGCGAGCAACGATGCGGCAAGCGCCATTCGCCGGCTTGGGGAGTAGTTGCTGCCCCCATTCCGCGATGGCGCACCGGCTGATTGAAGCGAAATTTGTCCCGATGCATCCCAGATGGCAGACATGCGATCGTACGCTGCCGCGTGCCGTTCACTCCTGTTGTACCATCCCTGAAATTTTTCCTCGAGACTCTCGGCCGGATTTCCCCTGCGGCGCGCGACCCAACCGGCCGCTTCGCGACGAATTCGTCCGGAGGATCCGGGGAGCCACGACATCCCCCTCAGCTCCGCGCGAGAAGCCGGTCGAGAGCTACGAGCGCTTTGCTCATCTGTTTCTCCACGCCTTTCACCGTCAGTCCCGTCCGCTCGGCAATTTCTGCATAGCTCAATCCCTCGATCCGGTGGGCGATGAAGATCTGCCGGGTCTTGTCCGGGAGACGCTGCATAGCCGCATCGACCCGGCGCAGCATATCCCGGCATTCGAGTTGCCTGTGCGGATCGACCGACGGCATAACGGTATCGTCGGCCACGACGTGGAGGGAAGCGCTCCGGCGCCCTTCCATCCTATGGCGATCTTTTAGCAGATTCGCCGCGATCCGACGCAGGTAAGCTTGCGGTCTATCGAGCAGTGTTGACTGGCGCGAAACGCGAGAGAATCTGAGAAAGGCTTCGTGGACAATATCGCGAGCCTGATCCGGATCGTTCGTCCGCCGGGCGATGATCCGGGCAAGCCCGGACGCTTCCTGACGGTAGAGCGCCTCGATTTCCTGCGAAACGCTGGCTGGAGATTCGCTCCGTGCGGGACCGACCTGGGCCCGCGCCATGTCGTCGCGCTCCAAGGACGGCTGTGAGCTCACGGCACGTCCAGCCTCGCGCTCACGCGCCTCGCCACAGGAATCGGAAGGAAAATTCTATGCGCCTTTTGCACCGTCGCCTCCCAATGCGAGGCGACCGGCCGTAAGCCGGGTGTTGAGAACACGCTTGAGGCATGCGCCGGCGCCTTTGGCCGCGAACGGCTTGGACATGTACGCTGGCCACCCGGCCACTCAGGACGGAATCGGTCTCAAGCGAGGTTCTCACGCCTCGGCGTCGCACTTGGCGACGCCCTGAAATCCTAGATTTCCTTCCGCAAAAGGCAAGTCCCGTCTTGGTTGGCTCCTTTCAAAGCCCTAGATCAACTCACCCTCAATTGCCTGGGCAATCGCGCCGGGGGCAGCAGGTCGGCAACTCGAAGTGTGGGCGCTGTGAGCGGGGGTTTGTGTCACGTGGCGGTGCACTGCCAAGGTTGAACCGCAACGTTCGGACTCCTTCACCACGTCCGAAATGGGGGCCGGTTGCGGACCGACCGCTAACGGCGACCACGCCTCGGAAAGCAGACGATCATCAAACGAACCCAAAGCAGGCCGTCTGAAGTGGTTCAACCGAGCATGTAGCCGACGTCGGAGCCGGCAGTTGGATAGGCGAAGATGGTGTCCCGTAGGGTCTGAGCCGGGAGCTTGTGCTTTATGGCCAAAGCGAACAAATTGATTACCTCGTCCGCGCCCGGCCCAACGAGATGCGCGCCGAGAATGACACCGGTGTCGTCTTCGATAAGCACTTTATAGCCGTAGACCTTCTCGTTGAGCCGTCTCGCGGTGAACCACGTGGGAACCGAGGCGGAGTTTACCCTGAACCTGAGTCTTTTGGCGTGCGCATTGGCTTCGCTCAGCCCAACAGCCGCAATGGGCGGCACGGTGAAGGCAACGCTTGGCACCCCCTGGTAGTCGGGCCGGGTATCTGCCCCGTCGAGCATGTTGGCGCTAACGACCTTGGCATCGTGGCTCGACACAGGGGTTAAAGGCGGTCCGACTCCAGCGGCGTCACCGGCCGCATACACGCGAGGGTTCGACACGCTTTGCAACCCACGGGTCAATTTCAGCTTTCCATTTTCCACCGCTACATCTCCGGCCGAGAGATTGAGTGACGCAAGTTCTGGAACGCGCCCGGCGGCGTGGATTACGAGATCAGCAGCAACGCCAAGCGGCCTCCCCGTGGGCGACGTGGCATCGACCCGCAGCCCATCACTGGTCTTGCTTACGGATGTGACGGTGGCGCTTGTGTGGACGGTAATGCCGAGTGCGTCGAACGACGGCATCAGCCACCTGACCAGCGATTCGTCAAACTCGGGCAACATGCGCGCACCACGCTGCAAAATGGTGACCTGCGCTCCGGCCCTCGCCGCAAGGTGTGAAAACTCCGCAGCGATATAGCCGCCCCCGATCAAGACGATGCGGCGCGGGAGCGTCTCCAGCTCAAGAAATTCATCGCTGGTCGAGACCAGTTCTTCCCCCGGAATGCCAAGTGGCACCGGGCTTGCGCCGGTCGCAATGAGGATATGATTTCCGACAAGCTCGCGCTCTTCGATCTCGACCCGGTCAGGTCCAACGAAACGAGCGACACCGTGATAGGCATCGACCCCCAGCTCGGCATAGTGCCGCATCTGCTTTTCGGGAATCGGGTCAGTGAAGTTCCGCATGAATGCCATCAACGATGGCCAATTTAATTGGACCTCACCCTCAACACCGTTTGTTTGCATCCGACGCACGGCATCGATTGCCTCTTCGCCACTGACGAGCATCTTTTTCGGATCGCATCCGCGAAGTGCACATGTGCCGCCGAAGGGGCGATGGTCGATCACCGCGACCCGCCACCCTCGTTTGCGAACTTGCGCGACCGCCACCTGAGCAGCCGTCCCGGAGCCAATCACAATCAGGTCGTAGGGCTGGTCCATGCTCACTCCGGTTAAACGC
>JANMKS010000248.1:0-4842 GCA_031372155.1 Sphingomonas sp. | reverse complement strand
CGTCAGCGACAGGCGATTGTCGAACAGGTCGGCCTTTGCGCCGACTTCGTACGACTTGGTCTTTTCGACTTTGAGCAGGTTGACGAGATCTGCGGAAGCCTGTGTCCCCGTCGTGGGCAGCGCATTGCCCTCCAGCCCCTCGCCGAGCAGGCTGTTCGGCGGTGTCGCGGCGGTGGCATATGAGGCGTAAATGCTGGTGTTCGCGGTCGGCTTGAACACGATGCCTGCCTGATAATTGAAGATCGTGTCGGTACGGTCGAAACTGAACGTAGCGGTCGCTGCAACCCGTTGTCCCGGCGTCGTCCGCGACTTGAAACGATCCACGCGTGCGCCAAGATTCACGATGAGCTCATCGGTAAGCGTGATCGAATCGAAGGCGTAGGCCGACACCGTGCTGGCGTCGTTCTGTGTCTCCGCAATCGGCAGGTTCCGCGAAATTGCTGCCGGCGTCGTCGATACGTCGTTGGCGTAATTCACCCAAGGATCATACGGGTTCGGGTTGCCGAGCGTGGTGCAGTTGTAACGCGCGATCGCCGCCGCTGAACAGCGCGGGCTGGTGAGCGCCCCCGTCGCCAGGATCTCGTTTCCGTTCGCGGGATTGATGAAGCCGCGCGTGACGAAAACCCCGCGCCGTGCCTTTTCCCAAGACAATTCCAGCCCGCCCGAAAAGCTGTGCTTTACGCGCCCCGTCTCGAACGTTCCGAACAGGTCGGTCTGGTTCGTCAGCGAGGATACGGTGCCATAGCGCGTGTTCGCCCGCCGCCAGACATATCCGCCCGCCGTCGCGGGGTTGGCCGGGTTCGTGCCAAAGACATTGCCCTGACTGTCGTCGGGCTGGGTGTAGATATAGTCCTGTTCGTTTCGGCTGTACCGCGATGTGTTGCGCAGTTTCACGCCGCCGAAATCATGTTCGGCACGGAGTGTTATCTGATCCGCCTTGCTGGTTCGGAAATCGCGCGCGGCAAGTCCGAAAAAGGCCGTTCGCGGAATATCGATCGTCGCGCCCGAAATCGTGGTGAAGCGACCGATTGCGGGCTCGGAGTAACTGAAACCGAGCGGCGCGTTCGCAACAGTGCGTTGATACGGAAATCCGCTGTCGGGCAATTCGTGGCTGGTCAGGTGATAATAAGCGAGCGTCAGGCTTGTCGGGCCGTCGCCTCCGACCTTGATCGATGGTGCGATACCCCATCGGTCCTGATACAGGGCATCGCGTCCCGCCACGTCCTGGTCGTGCCACACGCCCGCCACGCGCACCGCCACCATGTCCGACAGCATAATATTCACGTCGCCGCTGACGCGCTTGTAGTCATCGGTGCCGACGCTGACCGCAGCTTCTGCGAAGTCGCGATTGCGCGGCAGTCTGGAGACAATGTTGATCGAGCCCCCGGCACCGCCGCGCCCGCCCAGTGTCGAATCCGATCCGCGCACGATCTGGATTTGCTCGATGGCAAACACTTCACGGCTTTGCGCGCTGGTGTCGCGGATATTGTCGACGAACGTCGATCCTTGCGAATCGAAGCCGCGTATGAAGGGCCGGTCGCCGATCGGGTTCCCGCCCTCCGCCGCGCCGAAGGTGATGCCAGGCACGGTGCGCAGCGCATCGACCAGCGTCGCCGATCCTGTCTGCTTTATGATCTGCTTGTCGACGACTGCGATCGAACGTGGCGTGTCGAGCAATGGCGCGACAGCCTTCGCGTCCTCGACCGGTTCGTCGCGGGTACCTGTCACGACGATCGCCCCGCGCTGCTCCTCCGCCTCCGGGACCGGGCTTTCCGCACTTGCAGGGACACTCACGATGAAGCCGACGCACCCCAGCGCTAGGAAAGCCGGACCTGAACACCGAACACGCATTTTAATCTCCCTCGCGGGAGTGCTGCTATTGCGAACCAATCGCAACGTCAAGCCTGTTGCGAACTATTCTCAATTGCGAGCGAGGCGATGAGCCACTGCCGGATTGCGCTCGCCAGGTTCGGAGGATGTAGCGCGGTGATCCGCTCGGCATCGATGCGCGCGATCAACGCATTCAACGGCAATCGGCGCGCCGCAGCAGCGGACTGCAACGCATCCCAGAACATCGGCTCCAGCGTCAGTGCGGTTTCGTGCCCGGCGATTGTCACCGATCGCTTGACGGGCGGGTGATAAGGAACCGTCACAGGGCGAGCGCCCCCCTCAATACATATGCTGCCCGCCGTTGAGCGACAGCGTCGAACCGGTCACGAATCCTGCATCCTCCGATACCAGAAACGCAACGCCGCGTGCGATCTCGCTTGCCTGGCCCAGACGACCGACGGGTATCTTCGCCACAATTTTCGTCAGAACTTCGGGGGGGACGGCGGCGACCATGTCGGTGTCGATATATCCCGGTGCGATGGCATTCACGGTGACACCCTTGCGCGCACCTTCCTGTGCCAGCGCCTTGGTGAAACCGTGAATACCAGATTTTGCAGCTGCGTAGTTCACCTGGCCATATTGTCCCGCCTGCCCGTTGATCGAGCCGATGTTGACGATGCGTCCCCACCCGCGTTCGATCATCCCCGGAAAGCACGCCTTTGCCATGTTGAAACACCCGCCAAGGTTGATTCGCATGACCTCGTTCCAGTCCTCGAACGTCATCCGCGCCATCGTGCCGTCGCGCGTGATGCCTGCGTTGTTGACCACGACATCGACCGGCCCGAGTTCGCTTTCGACCTTTGCGCAGCCATCCATGCAGGCCTGATGATCGCCGACGTCCCAGCGGTGCACAGCGATGCCGGTGCGATCCGCGAACGCTTTTGCCTTCTCGTCATTGCCCGCATAATTGGCGGCAACGGTCATCCCCATGTCCTTCAACGCTAGGCTGATCGCCTCGCCGATACCGCGCGTGCCTCCGGTAACGATTGCGATGCGTGCCATGATCCGTCTCCTGCTTATTGATTTGCAGAGGAACCTAAAGCGCCGAAACCCACCCTTCAAGTTCGCGTGAGATTATAGTTTTCAACATCGCAATTCCGGTTTGGCTCGCGTTGAGGCACGGGATCATTGCGAAATTGGTGCCGCCGGCCTCGACGAATGTTTCGCGCCCGCGAATCGCGATCTCCTCGAGTGTCTCGAGATTGTCGGCGGAAAAGCCCGGCGTGACTACGGCAATCGACTTCACGCCTTCGCCCGCGAGACGCGCCAGCGTGGCGTCGGTCGCCGGCTCCAGCCATTTGGCCCGCCCCAGTTTGGACTGAAAGCTGACGACCAACTCCCGCCCCAGTGCCTCGCCAAGCAAACGCGCCGTCTTCTGGCATTGGCAGTGATAGGGATCGCCTTTTTCGAGCGTCGACACCGGCATCGAATGAAAGCTGGCAACAACGACGTCGGGTGCGAAATCGAGGGTTTTCAACGTCGTCTCGACCGACGTCTTCAACGCGGCAATATAGGTCGCGTCGTCATGATACGGCGGAAGTGTCCTGATGGCGGGCTGCCAGCGCATCTTCGCCAACACCTCGAAAACCTTGTCGTTGACGGTTGCGGTCGTGGCACCTGAATATTGCGGGTAGAGCGGCGCGATCAGGATGCGCTCGCACCCCGCCGTCTTCAGTGCGGTCAGCTTTTCGGCGATACTCGGACGCCCGTAACGCATCGAATAATCGACCCGCACCCGGTCGCCGAACGCCGTATCCAGCGCCTTTGCCTTCGCCCGCGTAAACACTTCGAGCGGCGAACCCTCCTTGGTCCAGATTTGCGAATAGGCATGCGCCGATTGCTTGGGACGGCTGTTCAACACGACACCACGCAACAACGGCTGCCACAGGATTTGCGGCAATTCGACGACGCGACGGTCCGACAGGAATTCCGCCAGATAGCGGCGCACGCTTGCGACATCTGGCGCGTCGGGCGTGCCCAGATTGACGAGCAGGACGCCGACCGACGGTGACGGAATGACCGGGTGTTCAGCGGGACGAATCATGCGCGGACCAGTGGCAGAGTTCTGAACCTGCGTCCTGTCGCTGCGTACAGCGCATTGGCGATAGCAGGAGCGGTCGGCGGCACCGCGATTTCTCCGACACCGCCGGACGCATGCGGGCTGTTGAGCAGTTCGATCTCGATGCGCGGTGCGTCGGCAAGGCGGGGAAGCTTTACTTCACCAAGCCGCGTCGGTCCCGCCTGTCCGCGCACAATCTCGACCGGTGCCCCGGTTGCCGAAGCCATGCCGAACATCATCCCTCCCGCAATCTGCTGCTTGACTATGTCCGGATTTATGACCCGGCCGCAATCGACGACCGCGACCAGCCGCGTTACCCGCACCCTGCCGTCGTCGCCCAGATTCGCTTCGGCAAAGACAGCGACATGGCTGTCCGCCATCGAATGGCAGGCAAGTCCCTGTCCGGTTCCGACCGCGCCGCCTTCCCATCCGCCGTTCGCCGCAGCCTTCGACAAGCAGAGCGCCAGCCGGGGGTTCTCACCCAGCGCCGCCATGCGAAAGCTGAACGGATCGACGCCGCTGACTGCCGCGAGTTCGTCCACGAAGCATTCGGTGAAAAAAGCGCTCAGGCCGTGCGCCCGTCCGCGCCAGTCACCCGTCGCGACACCGATAGCGGCGGGGTGGTGGTCGATCGCATAGCTTGCGAACGCATAGGGCGGGATTGCACCTGCGACCGCAGCCTCGGAACTCTTACCGATATTCTGTTGCAGTGCGTCGTTCGCCGAGGCACCGCGCCATGCCCTTGCGATCACTTCGCGCGACGTTGCCGGAACCGCGATTCTGGCCAGCCATCCTTCGACACGACCTGCCTGTCCCAGCTTGGCCGACATCTTCGCTGTGGCTGCGGGGCGAAAACGGTCCTGCCGCATGTCCTCGGCACGACTCCAGACGAG
>JANMKS010000196.1:0-3009 GCA_031372155.1 Sphingomonas sp. | reverse complement strand
GATCGGGGCGATGGTCAACGACGTCCTCACCGAAACGCGCCGCCGCATTTCCGGCGCAAAGGTCGCCCGCGCCGACGATGTCCGCGCGGCGGGAACATCGCTGTCGGGGTTTTCGCACACCATGGCGGCCGACGAACGCGTTCTCAAACGCTTCATGTACGATCGCCTCTATCACCATCCACGCCAGCTCGAAGTCGCCGAACTTGCCGGTCAGATCGTCGCCGGACTTTTCGCCGCCTATGTGGCGGACCCCTCGGCACTGCCTGAAGGCTGGCGCAGGTCAATGCCCGGACACGATCCCGACCGAAGCCGCCACATCGGCGACTTCATCGCAGGGATGACCGACCGCTACGCCGCCGCCCGCTACCGCGAAGTGGTTGGGCCGGTAGATTTGCCGGAGGGGTTCTGATTGACTTGATCCTACCTGTACAGTAAAGAGTACGGCATGATCCACGTCAGCTACACCGAACTCCGCAAGAACCTCGCCTCTGTCATGGACCGCGCCAACGATGACCGGGATGCGATCCTGATCACGCGGCGGGGCGCGGAGCCCGTCATCATGCTTGCCAAGAGCGAGTATGATGCGATGAACGAAACGACATACCTCATGTCGTCGCCGGCAAATGCCGAGCAGCTTCTCGCCGGTATCGCGGAAGCCGACGCGGGATCATTCGTCGAGCACGAGCCGCTCGGTTGAACGTCTTGTGGCGGCCGCATGCTTGGGACGTCTATCTTGGCTGGCAACGCGAAGACCGCGGGATATTCGATCGCATCAATGCACTGATCGCAGACGTGCGTCGCTCGCCCTTCAAGGGTATCGGGCACCCTGAACCGCTGCGTAATGAGCTTGCGGGATGGTGGTCACGACGAATCAGCAAGGAACACCGCTTGGTCTATCGCATCGTGGGAAAGGGCGCCGACCAGCGGCTCGAAATCCTGCAGTGCCGGTTTCACTATTCAACTTAGCACCGCTAAGGGCGGCGGCATGACGCTTTACGCTACGTATGCCGCACACCTCGATGCAGCGCTTGACGATCTTTCTGTGGTCGCCGGACTCGACCGCGCAAACGTCGCTGTCGAGCCGCCGCGCGACGCCGCGCACGGCGACCTCGCCACCAACGCGGCGATGGTGCTGGCAAAGGGTGCGGGAACGAACCCGCGCGCCCTGGCCGAAGCGTTGAAGCCGTTGCTGGAGCAAGCGCCCGGCGTCCGCGCGGTCGAAATCGCGGGTCCTGGCTTCATCAACCTGCGGCTCGAAGAAGACATCTGGCGCGACGAGCTTGCGGCGGTCCATGCGGCTGGAGGAGATTACGGGCGCTCCTCTTTCGGTGCGGGCCGCACGGTCAACATCGAATATGTCTCCGCCAATCCCACCGGGCCCATGCACATGGGTCATTGCCGGGGGGCCGTCGTGGGCGATGCGCTTGCGAGCTTGCTCGAATATGCGGGCCATAAGGTCACGCGCGAGTATTATGTCAACGACGCCGGTGCCCAGGTCGATGTGCTCGCGCGTTCGGTGCATGTCCGTTATCGCGAGGCGCTCGGCGAAGCGGTCACGGTGCCCGAGGGGCTGTATCCCGGCGAGTATCTAATCCCCGTCGGACACGCCCTGGCTGCTGAATTCGGCGACACTTATGTGAACGCATCCGAGCACGACTGGCTGAAGCTTTTCCGCGAACGTGCGGTCGCATCTATGCTCGACCTGATCCGGGCCGATCTCGGGCTTCTTGGCATCCACCATGACCTGTTTTCGTCGGAAGCCGCAGTTCAGGCGGCGGGCAAGCCCGAAGCGGCCGAAGCGGTTTTGCGCGCCGCCGATCTTGTCTATGATGGCGTCCTTGAAGCGCCGAAGGGAGAAGTCGACCCCGATTGGGAGCCGGTCACGCTGCCGCTATTCCGCTCGACGCGCTTCGGCGACGATCAGGACCGGCCGATCCGCAAGTCGGACGGGAGCTGGACGTATTTCGGCGCGGACATGGCGTATCACTTCCAAAAGGCGGAAAACGCCGATGCCCTGATCGACATCTGGGGCGCCGACCATGCCGGTACCGTCAAGCGCATAAGGGCAGCGGTCCAGGCGCTGACCGGCGGGAAACCGTTCGACGTGAAGCTCATCCAGATGGTCCGGCTCCTGCGGAACGGCGAGCCGGTCAAGATGTCAAAGCGCAGCGGAAATTTCGTGACGCTCGCCGATGTGGTCGAGGAAGTCGGCAAGGATGTCGTTCGTTTCACGATGCTGGCACGCAAGGCCGATGCCCAGATGGATTTCGACTTTGCCAAGGTGGTCGAGGCGTCGAAGGACAATCCGGTGTTCTACGTCCAGTACGCACACGCCCGGATTTGTTCGATCGGGCGGAAAGTAGCCGAGGCGGGTATCGGCGAAGGAACGCCTGACCCACGCCTGCTCGACGCCGAAGACCTCGAACTGGTCAAACTGGCCGCGCAATTCCCGCGAGTCGTCGAGGCCGCGGCGGCGAGTCGCGAGCCGCACCGGGTCGCATTCTACCTCTATGACCTGGCGGCGGCCTTTCACGGATATTTTAATATGGGTAACGACCGGCCCGATCGGCGGGTTCTGATGGTTAACGATCCCGGACTGACGCGGGCACGGCTTTATTTGGCGAATGGTATCGGGCAAATTATCCGTAACGGCCTGTCGATCATGGGGGTTCGGGCCGCCGAGGAGATGTAAGACGTGACCGATTTCAACCGCGACGCTGGCTCGCTACACGACGAAGACCGGCTTCCCTGGCTCGAAGCGGTCGACGACGATGCCGACGACGACCGTATCTCGACAGGCAAGCTGATCGGCTTTGTCGTTGCCGCGTTGATTGCGCTCGGCGTTGTCATCGGCGGCGTCGCCCTGTTGCGCAGCCAGGATACGGGGCTGAAGGGCGACGGCAAGCTGATCGCGGCACAGCCCGGCGATTACAAGGTGAAGCCCGATACGCCCGGCGGCATGAAAGTCGAAGGGCAGGGCGACAGCGCCTTCGCAGCGTCCGAAGGGGC
>JANMKS010000194.1:0-1904 GCA_031372155.1 Sphingomonas sp. | reverse complement strand
AACCCCGCTGCGGATGGGCTGCGTCTCCAGTGACTTTCGCACCCGCTCGCAGACGACCCGTGCGGCATCGATATCCACACCCTGAAACAAGATGGCGAACTCCTCGCCGCCGATGCGCGCAACCAGGTCGCTCGACCGGATATGCCGCCGTACGATTGCCGCCACCGCCTGCAGCACGTGATCGCCAGCGCCGTGGCCGTAGGAATCGTTGATCGCCTTGAAATGATCGAGGTCGATCATGGCCAGCGTTGCCGAAGCATCGGCGCCGCTCGATGCCAGGATGTCATCGAGCCGCTTGTCGAAGGTGCGCCGGTTGGCGATGCCGGTCAAAGGATCGTTCGCCGCCGCTTCCTGCAGCAGCAGTTCGGCGTGCTTGCGTGCGTGGATGTCGCGTATCGCGCTGACCACACCATTGACCCTGCCGTCGGAACCAAGAGCGGCGCGGGTATGCGTTTCGAACCAGTGCCGCGTTCCATCGGCACGCGCCGCACGATGCTCGACAGTAAATGCCTGCGCCGGATCCGCGAGCGCCGCCAGATGCGCGGCGCGCACTTCCAGCATGTCTTCAGGATCGATCAATTCGTTGGCATTGCGCCCAATCAATTCGTCCGGATCGAAGCCGCCGATCTGCCGGATCGAAGGCGAGGCATAACGGATCGTGCCGTCGGGTGCGACGTCGAGCACGATGTCGGTCGTGTTTTCGACGATGAAGCGATATTTTCTCTCGCTGTCTTTCAATGCCGAAGCCAGTGACCGTCGTCGGGCAAGCTCGCCCGAGATCGGAAGTGCAATCAGGAACGTGACCGCAAGGTAGAACTGAAAGAATTGCAGGCGAAAGCTGTTGTGAGCGCTAATCAGGTTGATGGGGCCACTGCCCTGCATCGTGAAAAACCCGCCGATCAGCGCGACGAGGATCATCGCGAAGCCGACGCCCAGACCACCGAGCCGGAACGTGACGATCAGGATGGGCAAAATCGGCAGGAACAATATCGGCAGGCGGCTCTGCCCGAACGTCAGCGCAGTGACACCGGCGACGAGCGCGAGCAGCAGAATGATTTCGACGCGCGAAGATTGCTCTTCCTCTCGCGCGTCGTGTGTTCCCAGCCAGTTCAGCAGGGGAAGGCAGATGACCGTGCCCAAACCGTGGCCGACGACCCAATCGGTCGCGACCGCGAAAAGGTCGCGGTCGAGCATATAGGCTGCGAGCGAAGCGCCGACGGCGGCGCTCGCGATCGGGGCCACGACTCCGGCGACGAGTGCAACGCCAAAGACCCGTGGCATCGATCCGAACACATCGCCTTCGCCCGCAAATCGGCGCAGCAGAAACGCCGCAAGCACGGCCTCGCCTATGTTCGCGACGCCAAGGATGGGTGCGACAATCGCCAGCGGGCCGAAAAGCGCCGAGGCCAGCATGCTCGCGACGAACGTCACGGCGATGGGCGCATGCCATTCGCGCATCGGAAGCCTGAGCAGGCAGGCCAGCAGCGGCGCATTCGCGATCCACAGCAGTGCGACCCCGCTGTTCAGTCGGGTAAGGGAAATGGCTGCCGCCGCCGCTGCGAAATAAGCAAGGCCAAGCAGCAAAGTGGATCTGATCTTGTTCGAACCGGCCATTTCACCCCTGCAGTCGAGAGGGTTAACGGCAGGCGCGCGCGATCATTAAGTATATTGTGGGATGGGGACGCGATATATCAGAGCTTACGCCCGATCAGCTCCTTCATGATCTCGTTGGTGCCGCCGAAAATCCGGGTCACCCGGGCACCGCGCCACATCTTCGCGATCGGATATTCGTTCATGTATCCCGCACCGCCGTGAAGTTGCAGGCACTTGTCCATGACCTCCCACTGAAACTCCGTATGCCAGAGCTTGGCTGCGGCACCTTCCTCTGCGGTCAGTTCCTTCTT
>JANMKS010000187.1:0-4708 GCA_031372155.1 Sphingomonas sp. | reverse complement strand
GGGTGCGACGGTGATCGGAACCGTTTCGACCGTCCAAAAGGCGGAAACGGCAACGGCGGCCGGGGCGGACCACGTGATCCTTTACACCGAGCAAGCTGTCGCACCCCGAGTTCGCGAATTGACAGATGGAGCAGGCGTTCGCGTTACCTTTGACGGTGTGGGCATGGCGACCTGGGAGGCTTCACTCGATTCGACGGGGAGGCGAGGAACTGTCGTCTGCTATGGCAATGCGGATGCCCCTGTCGGCGGCGTCAATCTGGGCATTCTTGCGCTGAAGGGATCGCTCTACAATACGCGCCCGACGCTTTTCGACTATTATGCCACACCAGAGGAGCGCGAGGCCGGAAGCGATTATGTGTTTGAAATGATCCGGTCGGGTGCCATCGAAGTGACGATCGGACAGACTTACCCGCTCGAGGACGCAGCGAAGGCACACCGCGAGCTGGAAGCACGTCTAACGACCGGCTCAACCATATTGCGACCCTGACCGCTAGTTCGCGGCGTAGCGATACGTCGCAATCTCGCACACGTTGATATCGTTGCGCGTCAGCTTCGCTCCGTCATCGAAATCGGCACGGAAATCGTAGAGGCAGGCGTCAGTCCCGTCGTCGATGTTGACCCGTACCGACTGCCTGGGCTTCAACACCTGCTGGCCCAGAATGTCCTGGTCCCAGCTCTTCTTGTTGCTGCGGGATGCGTAGAACCTGACCATCGTATTGGCGGTTTCATTCACGATCGTCACGCGCCGGTCGGCCGCCGATGCCGGAGGGCACAGCGCGACAGTGACGGTGAGTGCAAAGGCCAAGCGCTTCATGTTGCCCCCTAATTAGCGGTCGATTTCCACCAACTCGATACGTTCACCCGCAGGACCGAGAACGGCCGCCGAGTTACGCCCGGCGTACATTGGCACCTCAGCCGGTTTTGGCGGGAAGAGCCAAGCCAGGTCCAGATCCCTCAAATTGTCCACGGCAAGCGTTACCATGGAGTTCCCCGGCGGCAGGCGATCCTGATGCCCTGTTCTTACCGTAGCCGCATCCGGATAGCCATCGACTTCGATGATCGGCATGCGCCCATTCTGGAGCATCGTGATCGTCGACAGATGTCCGTCGGGCAAGCCGAACGCCTTGTTGATCATTGTATATTCAATCGAATAGCTGCCGCCGACATGGAGCTTCAGCGCGCGGGCGTACCAGTCGAGGGCTGCGGGCCGATCGGGACAGGCAAGAATCACGATGAAGATCTGGTCGACGGGCGAAGCCGCACGCGGCAGGTCCGAGGACGGTGTGTCCTGACGAACCTCGTTCAAGTAGATCATCTCCCTGCCGCGACCGGTCATCTGCATTGCGACGAAATACGGCAGGCCCTCGATCTCCCTCGGTGAGCCGACGATCTGGAAGCCAGAGCCTTGCAACCGTTCCGGCCAGCCGAACACGTCCTTCACCGTCATTTCATAGGCTGCCCAACCATATGTTCGGGTGGGTCGAAATCCGGGTGGCAAAGGTTGTTCGACCAATCGGATGAAACACGGCGCGCCGCTGGTCGGGCAAAGCGTCGCAGTTCGTGAACCCGCGTTCGCCGGACACCCCCAGGACGCGGCAAGGTCGGCCGAAACGACACCGCGGTCGACCAATGCCAGGCCGAGGTGATCGCCATAATCGCTCAACGCGGCGTCAAGGTCGGGCGTCGTGATTGTGCCACCGAGGATCTGGCCGTGCTTCACCGGAAGTTTGGCTTTCGCTTGTTGATGAAAGCGTCGACGCCCTCGGCGAAGTCAGGACCGCTGAAGGCCGAAACGAACAGGGCGCGGGTCGCGTCGTCGTCAGCGGTCTGGCCATCAAGGATGCGGCGAACCATCGCCTTCGCCTCACGTTGGCTATGCGACGACTGGGCAATCACTTCTGCGATCAGCGCGTCGGCCTCTTCGCCGATCATATCGATCAGACCGATGCGAAGCGCTTCGGGAGCGTCGAGCAGACTGCCCGTGAACAAGATGCGCTTGGCTGCCGAAGGGCCGACCAGGTCGACGAGCAGCTTCGTGTCGTGCAGCGGATAGATAAGCCCGAGCTTTGCAGGCGTGATCCCGAACCGCGAGCGCCCCGACGCCACGCGAAGGTCGCATGCAAGTGCAAGACCGCAGCCGCCGCCGACGCAGTCACCATCAACGAGCGCGATCGTCGGCTTGGGGAAGCGCGTAAGTTCATGCTGAGCGCGGTTGATCGCCTGCTGATTGGCGAGAAGCCAGTCACCGTTGCCCGCATTGCTCGACAATTCAACGATGTCCGCCCCGGCGCAGAACACGCCCGGTGCTGCCGAACGCAGGACGAGCACGCGGACATGCTCGTCCTCGCTTGCTTGCGCCAGGAGGCCCGGTAGCGCTTCCCACATCGCCTGATCCATCGCGTTGCGTTTCGCCGCGCGATCGATGACGAGCTGCCCGACGGGACCGTCAGTATCGAGGCGGAGAGTCAAAGCACGACCTTTGCAATATCGTGCCGCGTGGCGAACCACACGCCGTCATGGCCGCGTACATGGCCCAGGAATTCGTCGAGCGCCCAAATCCTTCCCGGTCGGCCGATGATGCGCAGGTGCAGGCCGAGCGACATCATCTTTGGGTTGCCCGCAGACCCTTCTGCGTACGTCCAGTCGAAGGCACGACGCGCATAGTCGAGCCAGTTCGCGGGCGTATACGCCGGGTCGGTCCACATTTTCATGTCGTTGGTGTCGAGCTGATAGGGGACAATCGCGATGGCTTTTCCGGAAACGGTCGCAGTGTCGACGAAGGGCACGTCGCCTGAATAATCGTCCATGTGATAATCAAAGCCCTCCTCGATC
Source organism: Sphingomonas sp. (assembly GCA_031372155.1). GTDB lineage: Bacteria > Pseudomonadota > Alphaproteobacteria > Sphingomonadales > Sphingomonadaceae > Sphingomonas_O. Next base: position 1,876 of record JANMKS010000187.1, on the reverse strand, counting down.
AGAAGGCGGCGGGTGTTGTCGGTGTGAAAGTACCGCGACAGCCAGCCATAGGGGCGTGTGCCAACGGTTCGTTCGATGCTGGCCACCGCTTTCCGGATAAAGTCGCGTTCGGTCGCTTCGTCCATCTTGAACTGGTGAATCCAGCGATAACCGTGACTGACAGGCTCGTCGCCGCGCTTGGCGATAGCGGCAGCAATGTCGGGGTGGTTCTCAAGGCTCATCGCGGCCACGGTCCACGAAGCCCGCACGTCATGCTTGTCGAGCAGCGCGACGACGCGCGGTGCCCCCGCCTTTATCCCATAGAGATAGTTCGATTCATTGCCATAATTGCGAATCGGGGATTTGATGTGGATGCCCAACTCGTCGACCGGCTCCATCCCCCGGTCGCCGCGCGCGACGGTCATCTCGCTGCCCTCCTCGACATTGACGACGATGGACAGCGCAATCCTGGCGCGGTTCGGCCAATCGATGCGTTCGCTTCGCACTAGTGCATTTCCTCCCCGCCGCTGACGTTCAACGCCTCCCCCGTGACATAGGCAGCATCGTCGCTTGCGAGCCAGGCGCAGGCGGCGGCCGTGTCCGAGGCAAGGCCCGGTCGACCCATCGGGTTCTTCGCAGCCATACTTGCCAGATAGTCCGCGACGGTGGCGAACCCGAGCAGCTTGGAAAAATAGGCGTTCTGCTCGGCACCCAGCCCCGTCGTGACGTGATTTGGGCATACAGCATTGACCGTAATCCTGTGTGTGCCCAACTCAATTGCCGAGGCGCGGGTCAGGCCGATCATGCCATGCTTCGACGACACATAGGCGGGGAGGTGCGGGAAACCGGTCTATGCGGCCTGCGACGCGATATTGATGATGCGGCCGCCCCCGCCGCCTGCAATCATCGCCTTCGCTGCCGCCTGTGTGCAATAGAATGCACCCGACAGATTGACCGCGATCACCGTGTCCCAGTCGGCTGGATCGACGTGGAGCAGCGGCTTCATCATGAACCCGATGCCGGCATTGTTGATAAAGATGTCCACGGCGCCGAACGCGGCAACCACTTCGGCGACGAGCGCCTGGCATTGTGCGGCGTCGGCGACGTCACAAGGGATGGCCGCGACTTTCGCATTGCCGCCGCGTCGTGCAAGGTCGTCGGCGATACCGCGCGCTTCGTCATCGATCTTGCGATCGCTAACGACGCAGTTTGCGCCTTCGTCGGCAAAGCGCTGCAGGATCGCCTGCCCCAAGCCCTTCTCGCGCCCCGACCCGGTGACGACGACAGTCTTGCCAGCAAAGCGCATCATAGATCCTCGGTCAGGATGAACACGGGGTCATCGGCAAAGTCGCGAAATGGTGCTGCTGCGGCCTGGAATGCCTCCGTCATCACATCGGCGGTGAAGGGGTCGATGCCAATAATATCGATAATCTCGATGTACTGGAATGGCGCGGTTGCTGCCGATCCCAGCAACCCTTTTGCCCGGTGGACGGTGAAACCGGAAACCGACGGCAATGCGTTCACTCCGGGGATGTCTATGCCTCTTGCCCAAGCTTCATATTCGGCCACGGATGCGCCCTCTTTCAGGTTGAACAGGCAGACAATGCGCATGACATTTTCCTTTTAAACGAGGGCGCGGGCAAGGGCGATGAGCCGGGTTTCCGATCCAGCAGGTCCGACGAGTTGCACCCCGATCGGCAGGCCGTCATGGTCCAGCCCTGCGGGAATCGACAGGGCGGGAAGCCCAGCAATACTCGCAAGGCAGGTGAAATCGGCCTGATTCGCGGGCGCGCGGGTGACATGCGCAAAGGCAACCTGCGGTGCCGTCGGCATGACAAGGACGCCATCACTGCCCAGTGCATCGACGAGCGTCGTTCGCGTGCGTTCCAATATGTGC
>JANMKS010000175.1:0-2659 GCA_031372155.1 Sphingomonas sp. | reverse complement strand
CGCTTGGGGTCGCCGCGCGGCCCGCCCTGAATTAGGCCGTTGGGCGGCGTTCCCCAGGGAAGGCGCATCGCGCGGTAGAACGTCGTCCCGTCGAGCCGCTTCCCGTCCACATACCGCACGAAATTGGCGACCGTGATCGGTGCCGCCTTGTTATCGAGCTCGAGCGTAATCACGCCCGCCTCTGTCGTCAGCGCGACGCGCACCAATTCTGGCAACCCGACCGGCGTCGGCGCACGCTTCGGTGCGGCGGCGGTGAGCGCAAGGAGCAGGACGGGGGCGAGCAGGGCGAATCGTCTGGTCATGCCGCCAGTATGCGTCACAGCCAATCGCCACGCCAAGCTGCATCGGCTAAGTCCGCTCCATGCACCTCACCGATTTCGACCCGCCCCGATTCCTGCGTGAGTATTGGCAAAAGAAACCGTTGCTCATCCGGAACGCATGGACCGACTGGCTTAACCCGCTCGAACCCGACGATCTTGCGGCACTGTCGTGTACCCAAGACGTGGAGTCGCGTCTGATCGTGCACGGCCGCAAGAGGCTGAAGGTCGAGCACGGTCCCATTCCCGAAAGGCGTTTCGCCAAGCTCGGCAAGCGCCCATGGACATTGCTTGTCCAGGCAGTCGACCGCGTCGTTCCCGCAGTCGCCACGCTGCTCGACGCATTTCGCTTCGTGCCGGACTGGCGGATCGACGACGTGATGGTCAGCTACGCCAGCGACGGCGGCGGCGTCGGCGCGCATTTCGACCAGTATGACGTGTTCCTGTTGCAGGGTCTCGGGCGGCGGCGCTGGCAGGTGGGCGGCATGTGCGATGCGGGCACCGCACTCCTTCCGCATGAAGACCTGCGTCTGCTCAAAAACTTCGCGCCGACCGAGGAATGGGTGCTGGAGCCTGGCGACATGCTCTACCTCCCCCCCGGCATCGCGCACGACGGCGTTGCGGTCGGAGACGACTGCATGACCTATTCGATCGGATTTCGTGCGCCCTCAAGTAGCGAATTGATCGCGCATTTTACCGACCATATCCTGTCCGGACTGACCGAAGACGACCGTTACAGCGACCCCGAGCTGAAGGTGGCGGTCGATCCGGCGGAGATCAGCGCCGAAGCTCTGGACCGCCTGCACGCGATGGTGCTTGAAAAGATCGGGGACAGGCAGGCGTTCGAGCACTGGTTTACCGGCTATATCAAGCGGCGCGAGGAAGATCCGTGGGATCAGGGCTGATCCAGGTGCCCCGACACATGCCCGAGCGCAACATTGTTGATTCCTGCAATGCCGGGGCGGACTGCGCATTGGGAGCGACCAAAGAGGATAAGTCGACGGTTTTGCGCATGAGACCCAACCCGTCCTGCTGAAAATCACGATGGGCCATTACCGTTGAAGTCTTCGCTGGAGCAGTGAGCCAAAGCGCTTTACGAAAATCACTTTCGTTAAGAGGCGAACGATGCAGAAGAGTACCGTGTCAGAACCGCCGCATCGCCCGATGCAGCAATGGCATGCGACGGGTTCCGAACCGCTGCCCGAACTCGCCGATCGCCCCGTCGTCCTGCGCGGGCTGGCTGAGGCCTGGCCGCTGGTCCGGGCGGCCGCCGACGGCGATGCGGCGGTCCTTGCCATGTTGCGCCCTTTTGTGACGGCGACGCCGCTCAAGGTCATGCTCGGCGCGCCCGAAATCCGCGGCCGCTTTTTTTACGCCGACGACATGCGCGGGTTCAATTTCAAGCTTGAGACGGTGACTCTGCGGACGGTGCTCGATCTGCTTCAGGCTGCGGTTACGCTCGACGATCCTCCGGCAATATACGCCGGCGCTTCTGCAATCGGTACTTACGCTCCTGCTTTCCTTGCCCAGCATACCCTTCCCTTGTCAGTCGTCGATGCGACGCCGCGCATCTGGATTGGCAACGCGACGCAGGTTGCGACACACTATGACTTGTCCGAGAACATTGCCGTCGTGGCGGCAGGTCGGCGGCGGTTCACGCTTTTTCCGCCCGAGGCGACACCCGACCTCTATGTCGGGCCGCTCGGCTTCACGATCGCGGGGCAGCCGGTCAGCATGGTCGACCCCCTCAACCCCGATCTTGCCCGCTTTCCACGCTATCCCGCTGCGCGCGAACACGCGATGACTGCCGACCTTGCCCCGGGGGATGCAATCTTCATCCCGACTTTCTGGTGGCACCATGTGCAGTCGTTCGGGCGGGTCAACGTGCTCGTCAATTACTGGAATGAAAGTGCAAGTGCGGGGCAACCGTTCAACGCGCTCCTCCATGCCATGCTCGGCATTCGCGATCTTCCCGATGCACAGCGTGCCGCGTGGCGCGTCTGGTTCGATCATTTCGTATTCGGCGACGAAGCGAAGTCGGCAGCTGACCACATCCCGGATCATGCGCGTGGCGTTCAAGCCGCTTCCTCGCCCGAACGAACAGACGCAATCCGTCACTATCTCGCATCCCGGCTGGGCGCGGGCTGACCTCAGCCGGTCAGACCTATCAGGAAATCGCTGTGCGTCGGCATTGCTGCGGCCTGGCGCTGATAGCCTTCGGCAAGCTGTGCCATAGCGGCGCGGACGCGGTCGCCATCCATCGCATCGACCAGCGTATCATATCCTCGTGGTACGATGTTCTGCCCGATCATGACCGCGACCCAGCTCGGCACCGCGAACAG
>JANMKS010000149.1:0-3920 GCA_031372155.1 Sphingomonas sp. | reverse complement strand
TCGAGCAGCGCTTCGACGGCGTCGGCGTCGGCTTGCAGCAGGGGGTGGATCGTAAGCGTCATGGGGGCCGCGCTGATAGCGGCGATTTCAGCGATTGGAACCCCGCGCGTTTTTGTTCTAGGCGCGCCCATCATGAACCGTGACAGCCTGCAGCTTGAAATCCGCGATCTCGAAGTGCCCGTGCTGACGGGCATTTTTTCGGAAGAAACGCACCTTCCGCAACCGCTGCGTATTTCGATCACCGTCGACCTGGACGTGGGAGACGCGTTTGAACCCGGCACGCCGCTGTCGGCTTCGAAGAACTATATGGATTTGAAGCACGCGGCGACTGCGGCGCTTCCCGAAGGCGTGCATTTCGTGCTGATTGAGGCGGTCGCCGACCACATTGCCGATACGTTGTTGATCGGAGACACGCGCGTCACGCGTGTCGAAATCCGCATCGTGAAGCTCGCCATTGCCGAAAACGGCGAATCGATCGGGATTCGCCGCGTCCGACATCGCCGGTGAAACTTGCACTCGTCACGGGCGGGCACCGGCGCCTGGGCGCGGCCATTTCATCGCATCTCGCGCGCGGCGGGTGGACGCTCGCGCTTCACGGCGCCCATGACGCCACGCCCGATGAGGCGCTTCGGACGACGCTCGTCGACTGGCACGGTTTTGTCGCCGACCTGTCCGATGAAGCCGCGGTTGCGCGCCTCATTCCCGAAGTCGTCGACCATTTCGGCGTACTTCCGTCGCTGTTGGTCAACAATGCGTCGATGTTCGACTGGGACGATCTGGCGACGGCCACGCCCGGGAACATGGCCGCGCACCATGCCGTCAACGCCGCTGCTCCCGTTGCGCTCTGCCTCGCGTTGGCTCAGGCAGGGGGATCGGGGAGCATCGTCAACATACTCGATCAACGGGTCCGCAATCCCAACGCCGATCAGCTCAGCTACACGCTTTCAAAAACCGCGCTTGCCGCCGCGACGCGAACCCTGGCCGTCACTCTTGCGCCCGGACTGCGTGTCAACGCCGTCGCGCCAGGATTGACGCTCGCGACGCCGGCTTACGACGCCGACAAGCTTGCCCGCGTCGCCAGTGCGATGCCGCTCCGCCGACTGCCCGACCCGACCGACATCGCCGCGGCGGTTGCGTTCCTGGCCGCTTCGCCCGCGATCACCGGCCAGACGCTGTTCGTGGATGCGGGCGCCAGCCTGAAAAGTTTCGAGCGCGACTTCGTTTATTTCTGACGGACACGCGGGCAGGGACCCAGTTGGCCCAGGACGAAGCGATAGTCGGCGCGTGCAACCTCAGCGTCGGACGCGGACAATTCCTGTACCGTGGCCTCGGGCAAGGCGACGGGGAGGAAGCACGCGAGCCGGTACCACGCAAGCGTGTCGACCGCGGGCGGCTCTGCGGCTTCGTCGACTATTTCCCCTTGCGCAAATGCCCAGCGTGGCTGCTGTCCGGGGCGACGCAGCACGGTGAGCGAGACCGGCGATTTGTCGGCCGTGGTCAGGAATATCTGCGTCTCGCCCTCACCCGGTATCGTGCCGGGCGAATGGAACGCGCTCGCTACGCCCGTCACGACCGGCGGCGCGTCGGCTGCCACGGCGGCCGCAACGACGGCGCGAACGCGCTGCTCCAAAGGGGCGCTCCAGGGCTGCTGGGCGTCGCGTCCGGCCAGCCGTATTTCGCCCGGGCGGCCCGCGACCGGAAGCGCCGCGATCAGGACGTCGGCATTCTTCAGGCGCGGCAATCGATTGCGCGAATCGGGGGCAACATCGACCAGCCAGGCAAGGCGTGGAGCGACGCCCTGACTGCCCCGAATCAGCGTCGTCACGGTTCCCTCGACATAGAATCGCTTCGTGCCAGCACCTGCCGCCTGATCCTTCAGTGCCGTTGCCGAAACGATCTTCGCGCGCAGCACGATCGGGCTTGCGCCGTACAGGTCGGCGATATCGGGATAGGTCCAATTCGACGTCGCTGACGCAGCAGAAACGGCGGAAATCGGGATGATTTGCGCGTTCGCTGCGACGCTTCCGGCAAAAGCTATGGCGATGGCGATGGCGGTAACAGGCTTACTCATGGGAACAATATCCTTCGCAGTTGCTTGACGTCGCAACGCCTTCGTAACGGTCTTGTCACGCGCATGGTGCAGCCCGGATCGTGAACGTGGACAAACCGATTGCGCGAAATCGGCGGGAACGATAGAGTTTTAACGACTGCGAACGAAATCTTAAAAGGTTCGGGCAGGCGAGGTGACTGAATCGACGGGATGGCGCCGTCGCGGGTGGCCTCGCTCACGGTCTGTTTGGAGGGAGTAAAGACGCCGGATGTCCTATACAGACAATAAGGAGATGAGCACCGGAAAGATGACGTCGATCGTCATCGTGATTCTGGTGCACGTCATCATCGGCTGGGCGCTGGTGAATGGCGGATACAATGTGGTCAAGAAAGCGGCTCAGGAACTCAACACCTTCGACGTGAAGGACGAGCCGCCGCCGCCCGAGGAATTGCCGCCGCCGCCGCCGCCGGATCAGAACATCCCGCCGCCGCCGGTCGTTTCGCCGCCACCGATCGTCAATACGAATCAGGCGCCGCCGCCAATCGTCACACAGGCGACGCCGCCGCCGGTTTTCGTGCCGACGCCCGAACCGCCGCGTCCGGCACCGCCGCCTCCGCCGCCTGTTGCCAAGCTGGCACCAAAGGGCAATCCGGGCAGCTGGACGAGCAACGACGATTATCCGCCTTCGGCTGTTCGCAACGAGGAATCGGGTACGACCGGGTTTCGTCTGGACATCGGTGCCGACGGTCGCGTGACCAACTGCACGGTGACGTCATCAAGCGGATCGAGCACGCTCGACACGACGACGTGTACCTTGCTGCGTCGGCGGGCCAAGTTCAGCCCTGGGCGCGACAGCGCGGGCAATCCTTCCGGCGGGGTTTACAGCAGCCGCATCAAATGGGTTCTGCCCACCAATTAAGGCCGGCAACGGCACCGTTTTAAGTACCAACCGACTATTCAGAGGGAAGACCGAATTATGTTGATCACTTTTGCGGCCGCTGCTGCGGCAGGCGCTCCGAAGGCCGCCCAGTACGGTCTTATGGCTTCGATTCGCGAAGGCGGGCCGGTTACGATTATCACGCTCGCCATTCTCGCGATCATGTCGGCGGGGACGCTCTACATTCTGCTGACGAAGTGGTGGGATCAGCACAAGATCATGACCCAGGCGTCGAAGGTCCGCAGCGGTTTCTGGAACAACAACTCCTTGAAGGACGCAGCGGGCAAGCTGGAAAAAGACACGCCCTACAAGCAGATTATCGACGACGGCCTTCGTGCCCAGGAACAGCACACGTTGCTGACCGACCCCGTCGACCAGCACGACTGGGCGCTGCAGACGATGTCGCGTTCGCGCGCCGCGATCGAATCGAAGCTGAAGGGCGGACTGTCGTTTCTGGCGACTGTCGGTTCGACCGCGCCGTTCGTCGGCCTGTTCGGCACCGTCATGGGCATTCTGACGGCGCTGGTGAAGATCGGTGCCGCTGGACAGGCGTCGATCGATACCGTCGCCGGCCCGGTCGGTGAGGCGCTCTACATGACTGCCATCGGTCTTGCCGTCGCCGTTCCGGCAGTGCTTGCCTATAACTGGCTGCAGAGCCGCAACAAGGCGATCATCGAGGAGATGGGCACGTTCGCAAACGACGTTCACGGCTGGATGGCTTCGAACGGTTCGGTGCGCCCGTCCCGTCTGGGTGCCGCCAAGTCGGCTTCGGCCGCGACGGCCAAGCCGGTCGGCGCTGCGCCGATCAAGGCCTGAACTAACCGTTATCGGGGGCGCGCCGCCGTGGCTCGCCCCCCTTCCCCTGAATATGACGGGACTTAATTTCTATGGCCATGAGTGTAGGAGCGGACGGCGGCGGCGAAGAAAAGCCAA
>JANMKS010000144.1:0-7941 GCA_031372155.1 Sphingomonas sp. | reverse complement strand
CGACTACCAGTATTTCGCGCCGCATATTCCACGGAGCGCCCGGGTTTGAATTACGATCGCGTATTTTCGGCAGCTATCGAGCGCCTTCATGCAGAAGGCCGCTACCGTGTGTTCGTCGACATCTTGCGCAACAAGGGGAGCTACCCGAACGCGCGGTGTTTCGCCGGACATAACGGGCCGAAGCCGATCACCGTCTGGTGCTCGAACGATTACCTGGCGATGGGTCAGCATCCAAAAGTCGTCGCCGCCATGGAAGAAGCACTTCACGACGTTGGCGCGGGTTCGGGTGGAACGCGCAATATCGGTGGGAATACTCACTATCACGTAGACCTTGAGCGCGAGCTCGCCGACCTGCACGCCAAGGAAGCATCGCTTCTCTTCACAAGCGGTTACGTTTCGAACGAGGCCACACTGGCGACGCTGGGAAAAATACTGCCCGGCTGCGTCATTTTTTCGGATGAACTGAACCACGCCTCGATGATCGCCGGCATCCGCAATTCGGGATGCGAAAAGCGGGTATGGCGGCACAATGACCTCGATGAACTTCAGAAACTGCTTGCCGCCGAAGAGGCGGAAACGCCGAAGCTGATCGCGTTTGAAAGCGTATATTCGATGGACGGAGATGTCGCGCCGATCGCAGCGATCTGTGATCTCGCGGACAGGTATAACGCGCTGACGTATTGCGACGAAGTCCATGCTGTCGGCATGTACGGCCCGCGTGGCGGCGGGATTTCGGAACGAGACGAGGTTGCTGACCGAATCACGATCATTGAGGGCACGCTGGGCAAGGCGTTCGGGGTGATGGGCGGCTATATCGCGGCCAGCCAGACGATCGTCGATGTCATCCGGAGCTATGCCCCCGGCTTCATCTTCACGACCAGCCTGTCGCCTGTTCTCGTCGCGGGTGTCCTTGCGAGCGTCCGGCATCTGAAAGCGTCAAGCATTGAACGCGAGGCTCAGCAGGCTGCGGCGGCGACTTTGAAAACCCTCTTCGCCGACGCCGGCCTGCCCGTGATGCCGTCCACCACCCACATCGTGCCGCTGATGATCGGTGACCCCGTCAGGGCCAAGCGGATCAGCGACATCCTGCTCGCCGAATACGGTGTCTATGTGCAGCCGATCAACTACCCGACTGTACCGCGCGGCACCGAACGGCTGCGCTTCACGCCCGGCCCTGCGCATACCGCTGCGATGATGCATGACCTGACGGCGGCGCTGGTCGAGATCTGGGGCCGTATCGAAATGCGCAAGGCGGCCTAGATCGGTTGGCAACACCGCCATGGCATTCGCGTGAAGGATCGTTACAGCACGCGACCAGGTCTCGACTCGTCAGGACAGCGGCATGAACACTCGACCAGACCCTCTGAACATTGCCATTGCGTCGGACCACGCGGGTTTCGAAATGAAGGCGAGCCTCGTTGATTGGATGCGCGCTCAGGGCCATGCTGTCGACGATCTCGGACCGAACGATACGATGTCGGTCGATTACCCCGATTACGGCTTTAAGCTGGGCGATGTCATCGCATCAGGGTTGGCGCGGTTCGGTGTCCTCGTCTGCGGGTCTGGCATCGGCATCGCCATTGCGGCGAACCGCAATCCGGCCGTCCGCTGTGCTCAGGTCGCCGAAAACCTGTCGGCGCGGCTGGCGCGGTCGCACAACGACGCCAACGTCATTGCTTTCGGAGCGCGCCTCATCGGCCCCGATCAGGCGCGCGATTGCCTCAGCGCTTTTCTGTCTACGCCCTTCCTGGGCGATCGCCACACCGCGCGCGTCGAGAAGCTCGGCACGCACCGCTTTGCAAAGGAATCGGCATGAGCACCAATCCCAGCACGCTGCACGATGTCCAGCCCGATGGATTCTTCACGCGGGGGCTTGCCCAGAGCGACCCTCAAGTCTTCTCCGGCTTGGCGCGAGAGATCGACCGCGAGCGGCACCAGATCGAGCTGATCGCTTCAGAAAACATCGTGTCGAAGGCCGTGCTGGAGGCGCAAGGGTCGGTTTTTACGAACAAATATGCCGAAGGCTATCCGGGCAAGCGTTACTATCAGGGCTGTGCGCCTTCCGACGCGGTCGAGTCGCTTGCCATCGAACGGGCAAAGCAATTGTTCGGGTGCGGATTTGCCAACGTCCAGCCGCATTCGGGCGCTCAGGCCAATGGTGCCGTTATGTTGGCGCTGGTGAAGCCCGGCGAGACGATCCTCGGTATGAGCCTCGACGCGGGTGGTCATCTGACACACGGCGCGCGCGCGGCAATGTCGGGGAAATGGTTCAATGCGGTCCAGTACGGGGTGAATGCTGACGATCACCTGATCGACTTTGCACAGGTCGAGGCGCTGGCGATCGAGCACAAGCCCAAGATCATCATCGCAGGCGGTTCGGCCTATCCGCGACACATCGATTTCGCGCGTTTCCGTGCCATTGCCGACACGGTCGGCGCGGTCTTCTGGGTCGACATGGCGCATTTCGCGGGTCTTGTCGCAGCGGGGCTTCACCCCTCCCCCTTCCCGCACGCGCATGTCGCGACGACGACCACGCACAAGACGCTGCGCGGTCCGCGCGGTGGCATGATCCTGACCAATGACGAGGCACTGGCGAAGAAGTTCAATTCGGCAGTGTTTCCGGGACTTCAGGGCGGGCCGCTGATGCACGTCATCGCTGCCAAGGCGGTGGCATTCGGAGAGGCACTGCAGCCCGACTTCAAGACCTATTCGCAGGCGGTGATCGACAATGCCAAAGCGCTCGCCTCGCGCCTGCAGGAACGCGGCTGCAACCTCGTTTCGGGCGGGACTGATACCCATCTCGCACTGATCGACCTGACGCCGCTCGGCGTGACCGGCAAGGACGCCGACGAAGCGCTCGAGCGCGCGGCCATTACCTGCAACAAGAATGGCATTCCCAACGACCCGCTGCCCCCGGTGAAGACGAGCGGTATCCGCGTCGGCTCGCCTGCGGGAACGACACGCGGCTTCGGCGTCAAGGAGTTCCGCGACATCGCGGACATGATTGCTGACGTGCTGGACGGATTGCGGCAGAGCGGCGAGGCGGGGAACCCTGCAGTCGAGGCGGCCGTTCGAGTCCGTGTCCGCGCACTGTGCGAGCGCTTTCCAATCTATCCGGAGCTTTGAGATGGCCATCGAAGACATTCAGAACGAGATCAAGAACACGCCCGGGCTCGGCAAGAGCATGGCGAAGTGGAGCGCCCTCGGCGCGGTCGTCGCCATTCCTCTTCCCGTTATCGGCCCCATCCTGGGCGCGATCGGCGGAGCGGGGTACGCCTATTACAAGGGCACGAAGCGAAGCTGAATGCGCTGCCCGTTCTGTGCCCATGACGATAGCCAGGTAAAGGATTCGCGGCCCACCGAAGACGGTGCGGCGATCCGGCGACGGCGGCAGTGCGAAGGATGCGGCGCGCGCTTCACAACTTTCGAGCGCATCCAGTTGCGCGAACTGAGCGTCCTCAAAAGCGAGGGGCGCCGCGAACCCTTCGAGCGCGACAAGCTGGCGCGTTCGGTGGCCATCGCGTGTCGCAAGCGTCCGATCGAGCAGGCGCAGATCGACCAGATGGTATCAGGCATACAGCGCCAACTGGAAACGATGGGTGACGCAGAGATCGACACCCGCCAGATCGGCGCACTCGTCATGGACGGGCTGCGTGGCCTCGACAGCGTTGCCTACATCCGCTTCGCCAGCGTTTATAAGGAGTTCGCCGAAGCACGCGATTTCGAAAAGTTTGCGGGGTCGGTCAAGGACGTGGGGACCGATTGACCGAACAGCCCGTTCTCATCCTCGTCCGCCCGCAACTGGGCGAGAATATCGGCAAGGCAGCGCGCGCGATGCTCAACTTCGGGCTGACCGAACTGCGGCTCGTCGCTCCGCGCGATGGCTGGCCGAATCCCGACGCGGGCCCGGCGGCCTCGGGCGCGGACAGCGTCCTGGCTGCGGCACAACTCTTCGATTCGGTTGCGAACGCAACGGCAGACTGCAGTTACGTGTATGCGACCACTGTCCGCAAGCGCGGGGTCGTCAAGCCGGTGCTTACGCCGGAAGCAGCGGCGATCGAGATGCATACCCATCCGCACCGCTCGGCGGTACTCTTCGGCCCGGAACGCGCCGGGCTGGAGACCGATGACGTTGCCATCGCCCGCACGATTATCACGGTCCCCATCAATCCGAAGTTCGGGTCGCTGAACCTGGCTCAGGCTGTGATGGTCGTTGCTTACGAATGGTCGAAAAGCCAGACCCTTGCTCAGCCGCCGCGCGTCGACGACGAACCGCCCGCCGTGCAGGCCGAGCTCGACGGCCTGATTGGACACGTCGACGCCATGCTCGAACACGCCGGTTTCTACTTCCCCCCCGACAAGGTGCCGACGGTCAAGCGCAACATCCGTTCGATCCTGACGAAACCGGGGTGGAACGCGCAGGAAGTACGGACGCTGCGCGGGGTATTGACGGCGATCGAGAAGCCTCGCCCTAAGTCCTGACACGATCGAACTGCGCCAGTTCATAGGCGATCGACGCTTCGACAAGACGCTCCCAGATTGCCGCAGCCACCTCTGGCGGCCAGCCGTTCGCCGCAGCATTTTCACGTGCGTTCGCGATAACCTCGGCCTTTCGAGCCTCGTCGCGCACCTGCTCTCGTTCGGGCTTTACGCGAGCAGCCGCGTCCATGAAGCCGAACCGCTTGCCCACAAGCGCCGCAAGCTGCCGGTCGATTTCGTCGACGCCGATGCGTACCTGCGCCATTGTCGTGCACTCTTCGGAGTCGATCATTTGAGCGCCATTAAGGGTCGCACCCTTGACTCGGCAACCGCAATCGTTATTGGCCCGCGCTTCGCAATTGACCCCGCACATCCGGTGAAGCGGTGGTCCTGCCCGATCCCTCGATCGACGTGGCGCGGACCCGGATATCTTGCCCTTCGGGGTTAAACGCAATTGAAGGATTATCGATGTCGAAGCGTCTCAGCGCAAAGCACAAGCTCGATCGCCGCATGGGCGAGAATATCTGGGGTCGTCCCAAGTCTCCCGTCAACAAGCGCGAGTACGGCCCCGGCCAGCACGGACAGCGCCGCAAGTCGAAGGTCTCGGACTATGGCACCCAGTTGAAGGCCAAGCAGAAGCTTAAAGGCTATTACGGCGAAGTTACCGAAAAGCAGTTCAAGGGCTGCTACACCGACGCGGCAGCCATGAAGGGCGATACGTCGCAGAACCTGATCGGACTGCTCGAACGCCGCCTCGACATGATCGTGTATCGCGCCAAGTTTGCGCCGACGATCTTTGCCGCGCGCCAGCTCGTTTCGCACGGTCACATCCGCGTCAATGGCGTGAAGTGCAACATCGCGTCGCGTCGCTGCGACGTCGGCAGCGAAATTACGCTCGGGCCGAAGGCGCAGGAAATGGCGCTGGTCATGGAAGCGCAGAGCCTTCCCGAACGTGACATCCCCGAATATGTCGCCATCGATGGCACGGCAAAGGCAACTTTCACGCGCGTCCCGACACTCGATGAAGTGCCCTATCCGGTGAAGATGGAACCGAACCTGGTGGTCGAATTCTATTCGCGCTGAGGACACGGATTAGCGCAAGCTAATCCGGACTCGCAGCGCGAACGGACGGCGGGGCTCCGACCCCGACCGACGGCGCGGCTTTGCCGTGCCGCTTGCACGACCTTCGCGAGTTTGCGAGACAAGGGTATCCCCACTTCCGGAGACTCCCCTTGTCCGCAAAGCTCATACTTGCACTTCTCTCGACCGCGCTCGCAGCGCCCGTCCTCGCCCAGAGCGCACCTGCCGTTCCAGTTCAGACCTTAAAGGACGTCACCCGGGAGCTCTCCTCCGACGCCTACGCCGGTCGCGCGCCGACATCGCCTGAAGAGGCAAAGACCATCAAATACATCGCCGATCGCATGGCGGCGGCGGGCCTGAAGCCCGGCAACGCCGGTAGCTGGTATCAGGATGTGCCGATGGTCGAGATCACCTCCGTCCCGTCCGCGATGACCATCACGGTCGACGGCAAGGCACCGCTCACGCTTGCCTATAAAACCGATATGGTCGTCGGTACGCTGCAAGTGCGCCCGAAAGTCGAGATCACCAACAGCGAGGTCGTCTTCGTCGGCTATGGCATCAACGCGCCTCAGCTTGGCTGGAACGACTACTCGGGCATTGACGTCAAGGGAAAGACCGTCGTCATCCTGATCAACGATCCCGACTGGGAAACCAAAACGCTCGAAGGTACTTTTGGCGGGCGGGCGATGACCTATTACGGGCGCTGGACCTATAAATACGAAGAAGCGGCACGACAGGGCGCGGCGGCGGCGATCATCGTCCACGATACCGAACCCGCTGCCTATCCCTTCGACGTGGTCGTCTCCTCATGGGCCAAGCCGCGCCTGAACCTGGACGCGACGAACGACCATATGGACGAAAGCGGCGCGATCGGGTGGATGACCGGCGACGCGGCGAAACGCCTGTTTGCGCTCGCCGGACAGGATTTCGACCTGTTGCGTACCGCCGCGAAGGCAAAGGGCTTTTCCGCCGTCCCGCTGGGTTCGACGATGAACCTGACGCTGACCAACACCATAAAGCGCCAGAATTCCAAGAACGTCGTCGGCATATTGCCCGGCAAGACGCGTCCGAAAGACTATGTACTCTACTCGGCGCACTGGGACCATCTCGGCCGCTGCCTGCCGGTAAAGGGCGACGGCATCTGCAACGGTGCGGTCGACAATGCGAGCGGCGTCGCCGGCCTCGTTGCGATTGCGGAAATGAACGGCAAGGCCGGACCTGCGGCGCGCAGCCAGGTCTTCCTCGCCGTTACGGCCGAGGAGTCAGGGTTGCTCGGGTCGAAATACTATGCCGAACACCCGCTTTTTCCGCTCGCGCAGACCGTCGGCGGCGTGAACATGGACGGGCTGAACGTGCTGGGCGCGACGAAAGACGTCACGATCGTCGGCATCGGCAAATCCGAACTCGACGAATACGTGACCCGCTGGGCCGCAAAGGGCAACCGCACGATTACTCCCGAGCCGACGCCTGAAAAGGGTTACTACTACCGCTCGGACCATTTCAGCCTGGCGCGCCTCGGCGTTCCGATGCTCGATGCGGGCAGCGGCGAAGATCTTGTGAACGGTGGCACCGCGGCGGGTCATGCGGCAGCCGAAGATTATACCGTCAATCGCTATCACAAGCCGCAGGACGAATATGACGCCGCCTGGATTTGGGACGGCGCGGTTCAGGATCTGACGATGTACTACGGCATCGGGCGTGAACTGGCAGAGGGCAACGCGTGGCCCAACTGGGTTCCGACCGCCGAGTTCAGGGCCATCAGGGACAAGGACCGCGCGGGCAAATAATGCCCTTCCTCCCCGCCGAATGGTCGCCGCACGACAGCGTCTGGATCGGATTTCCGTCTGATCCCGACCTGTGGCTCGACGACCTTGAACCCGCGCAGGATCAGGTCGCGGCGTTCGCGCGAGCAGTGTACGCGGGCGGCAAGGGCGAAACTGTGCGCCTGATGTGCGCGAGTCCCGACGCCGCCGAACGGGCCAGGGCGCTCGTCGGCGACAGCGCGGTAATCGCGTCGATCCCCTTCTTCGACATCTGGCTGCGCGACACGGCACCGCTTGTCGTTCGCACCGGCGAAGGAGGGCTGCTCGCCATCGATTACAAGGGCAACGGCTGGGGGGGAAAATATCCGTCGCCGCTCGACGATGCGGTCGGCGAATGGCTGTCGGCCGGGCTGAAGCTCGACCGCCAACCGCGCCCGATGATCCTCGAAGGGGGCGCGATCGATGTCGACGGCAGGGGGCTGCTCGTCACGACCGAACAATGCCTCCTCAACGCCAACCGCAATCCGCTCATGTCGCGACAGGAGATCGAGGAAGAGCTGGAACTCGAACTCGGCGCGACGCGCGTGCTCTGGCTCGGTGAGGGGCTGAAGGGCGATCA
>JANMKS010000393.1:0-8477 GCA_031372155.1 Sphingomonas sp. | reverse complement strand
GGGGGAGAGCGGCGTGGGCGGCACCGTGGGGGTCAAGTATCTCGTCGGTGTTGACGGTCGGGTCGAGGATTGCCGCGTGACCCGATCGAGCGGTAATGCCGACCTCGACGGCACGACCTGTCGCCTGATCCAGCAGCGCTTCCGCTTCGAGCCCTCGCGCGATGCGTCGGAGCGGCCGATTCCCGCCTATATCCAGGAAAATCACAGCTGGGCGGTACAGATCGAACCGTCGCCCGATATCAGATGATCGCTCAGCCGGGCGTTCGTTTCCCCAGGTAAGTGGACAAGGCATTCGGCTTTGGCTGAGCACCCGGTCGGATTAAATCGTACACGACGGCATTTTCGAGCACTCGCTGCACGTACCCGCGTGTTTCGGTCAGCGGAATCGCCTCGATCCAGCCTAGGATGTCGCCTGTCTGGCGAGGGTCGCCGTTTGCAACGAGCCATTTGTTCACATTGCCGGGTCCGGCATTATAGGCCGCTACAGCAAGCGGGTAGCTCCCCTGATAACGGTCCATCAAGCGCCCGAAATACCAGCTCCCCAGCTGTATGTTGTAGCTGGAGTCGTCCAGGCTCGACGCCGCGTATGGCAGGCCGACGAAACCCGCCGTTTCCCTTGCCGTGCCGGGCATGAGCTGCATCAGCCCGCGCGCACCCGCCCGACTGACGATCTTGCGGTCGAACTGGCTTTCCTGCCGTGAAATGGCGTGGATCACCGTCCAGTTGGCGATTTCGTTTGCGGGCACTGCCACAGTCGGAAAACCTGCCCGGATATAATCGCGCAGATTGTTAATCCCTGCACTCCGTCCCGCCATGACGGCAAGATCGGGGCGACCGATGCGACGCGAAAAGTCGATGGCGAGCGCGTGGTCTGTGTCACTGTCGGCGGCGGCCGCGATCTGCCGAATGAAAAGGCTTTGTGTCGGCCAGTCCCCCGTCGCGCCCAGATACTCGGCGGCACGGACGATTTCACGGCGATAGAACGCGTCGCGCGTGGACGTGGACACTTCAATGGGGCGTTCGGCGGGCGGTATTGCAAGCGCAATACTGATACGCTCGCTCGCCAGTTGCCCGTAAAACTGGTCGAAATACTCAGCCGCACGCCTCAGATAGTCGTTTGCGTCGCTCGGTCGTCCAGCGGCCTGTGCAGCACGTCCCGCCCAGTATAATCCCTTTGAGATCGTCTGCGGCGAACGGGCGGCACGCGCGTATCGGTCGAACAATCCAATTGCGTCGGCCGGACGGCCAAGACGATTGAGCGCGAGCGTTCCCGCAAACCACGTCAGGTTCGTGTAGGTATCGCGCTCGCCGATGGGACGATCACGCACGCTCATGCCCGGCGGATAAGCATCATCGACCTGCCGCGCGATGTCGTAGGCCTGCTGCGTCTGCCCGGTCGCCTGCGCACCCTTCGCAGTCGCGTATAACGTTTCGAGCCATTTGCCGGGGTCGAGCGGGGCCGTGCTCAGCTGGCGAGGTGCGGCCAGCAGAACTCTCGCGGTCGCGTCCTGTCCGCTAAGACGAAGCCATGTGATGCGATCGAAAAACAGACCGGTGTCGCCACGCGCGCGATCCGAAGCATAGGACAGCCGTTCCGCTGCATCGGGCGCCTTGGTCAGCAGCGCGAGGCGGGTCGCGTATACGGGTTGCCGTTGTGCAGACGTCAGCGAGAGTTGCCGCGCGGCCACACCGGTCGCACGCTGCCAGAGCAATTTGTCCATCCGCAGGTCGTGATCGTCGCTTTCGAGCGCCGGACCGAAGCGGCCAAGTAAGCGCGCCTCGTCGTCTGCGGTCAGCGCGCCGGTTGTCCACGCCTTGCGCGCCGCCGATCGGGCCTCGCTCTGCTGGCCCAACGCCGCATAGGCTTCGGCGAGCCGCAATGAAGCTGCTGCCGTCTGTGCGGGAAATCGCGCGAAAAAAGCTATAACCTGCGCCGGCATCTCGACGTCGGGCCGAAGCACACGCTCGGCATTTTTCCGCAACGTCGCTTCGCCCGGCCAACCAGGGTGAGCAACGAGGAACGAGGCATAGCTCGAAAAGGGCAAACCGTCCGTCGACCGGACCGAATTCCACTGCGTTATCGCGCTTGCCAGACCAAAGCTCGACTGCACCGGGACCGAGGGAGTGGGGGGCCGTGCCATCAGGTCCTGCGCGGCAACCGGAGTCGCCGCAGCCATCATTACGCTCGTTAACAACAATCTTGTCATGCTGGACACGATGGGGGGACCGTCCTTATCAGGCGCTGAACAAGAGCTCTTGCGGGAATCGAGCGGCGCTTATGGCGTGCTGCGGCGGCAAGGTGAAGGAGCAAGCGCATGTTTTCCGGCTCGATCCCGGCACTGGTGACGCCGTTTCGAGACGGCCGGGTCGACGAGGCGGCGTTTTGCCGCCTTGTAGACTGGCAGATCGACCAGGGCTCCTCAGCGCTGGTTCCCTGTGGAACGACGGGTGAAAGCGCAACGCTGTCGTTCGACGAACATTACCGGGTCATTGAACTCTGCATGACCACGGCGGCGGGACGGGTGCCGGTAATCGCCGGATGCGGATCGAACGATACCGCGACGGCGGTACGTCACATGGCGTATGCCAAGTCCGTTGGTGCCGCCGCCGCGCTCGTGGTTGCGCCTTATTATAATCGCCCGAATCAGGATGGCATCTATGCGCACTTTGCCTATCTTGCAGAGCAGAATGATCTGCCCATTGTTGTCTACAACGTGCCGGGGCGAACCGTGACCGACATATTGCCCGAAACGCTGGCGCGGCTGAGCAAAATCACGTCGATTGTCGGGGTGAAGGACGCGAGTGGAGCCGTAAACCGCGTGACCGCGCACCGGATCGCCTGCGGGCCTGACTTCATTCAACTTTCGGGCAACGACGATATGGCGATTGCCTTCAATGCAGCGGGCGGTACCGGCTGTATCTCGGTCACGGCCAATGTCGCGCCGAAGCTGTGCGCAGAATTCCAGTCCGCGTGTGCAGACGGTGAATGGACCTTGGCACGCGATATCAACGATCGACTGTTTCCACTTCATTCGGCGCTTTTTTCCGACGCGTCGCCCGGCCCTACGAAATATGCGCTAGGGAGGATATTCGAGGGCATGGGTGCCGATGTCCGATTGCCAATGACGAAGCCGTCAGCGGCGTCGCGCGCCGCCGTCGACGCCGCCATGGAAATCGCGGGCCTCACTTGATGGCGCGCCCGATCCCCCCTGCATTCGACAAGGTGAAGACGGTCGCCGAAAACCGGCGCGCACGCTACGACTTCGCTATCGACCAGACGTTCGAGGCGGGAATCGCGCTGACCGGTACCGAAGTGAAATCACTGCGCTTCGGCGAGGGCTCGATTGCAGAGAGCTATGCCGAAGTGAAGGGCAACGAGGTCTGGCTCGTCAATTCCAATGTGCCTGAATATAGCCACGGCAACCGCGAGAACCACGAGCCCAAGCGCCCGCGTAAATTGCTATTGAAAGAACGCGAGATCAATAAGATGCACGCAGCTGTCATGCGGCAGGGAATGACCCTGGTGCCACTCAGCATCTATTTCAACGGCCGGGGCCGCGCCAAGGTGGAATTGGCGATCGCTAAGGGTCGCAAACATCAGGACAAGCGCGAGTACGAGAAGGAAAAGGATTGGAAGCGAGAGGCCGCGCGCCTGCTTCGGGACAAGGGTTGATGTCGCGCGTCGTTGCATGGTTTCGCGGGGCCATGCCAACGCGCGAAGGCATCGAGCGAAATCGCTGGCTGGCACCCTATGCCCACCGCTTGCTTCACACCAGCCTTTGGCGCTTCAACCGGCGCTCGGTTCCGCGCGCGGTTGCGCTGGGACTGTTTGTCGCGCCGATCATCCCTGTCGCGCATACCTTTGTTGCCGCTTTGCTCGCGCTGCCGACGCGGGCCAACATCCTTGTGGCGATCGCGATGACTTCGGTAATGAACCCTCTGACCATGCCGCCATTCTATTATGCGGCTTTCAGGATTGGCAGCGCGTTGCTCGGGTCCAGACAGGCAGCACCTGCGACGCCGCAACCTGCACATGCCGTCGGCTGGATGAATTGGGTGCTTCACGTGACCGGGCCAACGGCGCTCGGCACTTTCGTCCTTGCGACCCTGATGGCATCGACGGGTTATCTCGCCGCAGGGTTCGTGTGGCGGTTCCGTATCGGACGACGCTGGCGTCGACGTCATGCCTGATACCATGCAAGGACAGGGGAGACAGGAGAAGTCCGACTATCTTGTCGGCGCGCTGGTCGTCGGCAGCGCGATCGTTTCGTCGCTTCTCGTGCTGCGCATCACCGATCGGCCGATCATTGCAGGTGGATTTGCGGCGGCGGCAATAGCGGTGTTTGCGCTTCTGTTGGCAGTGCGACATTTTCTTCCCGGTGTCCCGCCCGGTCCTGCGTCCTTTGACTGGGCTCTCGTCCGCGCCGCCACCGATAACGCGAACGTGGGTGTTGCCATTACCGACCGCAGCGGGCGAATGGTCTGCGCGAATTCGGCATTGGAGACCATGTTCAGGCCCGGCGCGGCACCGCCGGGGCTGCCGCTTGAACCGGGCGACGTTACGCGCTTGACCGCTGCGGGTCGCTCGGCGTGGCGCGACGGTGAAGCTGAGGTCGGCGGATTATCCTCCGGTGGCAGGCGTTTCGATGCACAGATCATACGGTCCGGAGTTGCCGACGACACGCTTATCTGGCGCTTTCGCCCTGCGGGTGGCATCGATCGCATGTCGGAAGCACTGGCAACGGTCGAAGGAGAATGGGGCGACCGCCTCGCCGAATCAGGTATTATGGTCGCACTGATTGGACCAGAAGGCCGTATCAGGGCCGCCAACAGGCCGCTCGTAATCCGGGCTCTGGGCCGTCTCGAGGCACCCGTGATAGGGCGCGAGTTCGTGTCTTTGCTCTCGTCCGACGCACAGGGAACGATCCGCTTTGCAAGCGAAGGACCGGCCGGGCCGCCGTTGCGTCTTTTGCAAATCCCCGTTGAGGCCGATCAGAAAGAAGACGGAGCACGAGTGATCGTCCTGCTTGACGAGGATGGCGCTGGCGGCACAGGCGCAGGCACCGACATCACCTTGCAAACCCTGCTTTCGATGCTGCCGCTGGGGCTTGCGCTTACCGATCGAGACGGAAGGTTTCTGTACCTCAATCAGGCGTTCGCGCGGGCGGGCGGTGTCGCGCCTGGATCGACACCGGTCTATCCCGGCGACCTGGTCATTCGAGAGGACAAGGCCGCGGTCGCGGACGCCGTACGTCGTTTTGCTACCGGCAAGGGTGTATCGGGAGATATCGCCGTGCGCTTGCGGGATCGGCCCGACGAGCCGGTGGCGATGACCATCGCCGGTGCGCGCGGGCTTGGCGAGGCAGCGGTCCTGCTCAGTCTGAAAGACAACACCGAGGAATCGAGGCTCAAGCGTGAGGTGGCGCAAGCCACGAAGATGCAGGCGGTGGGTCAGCTCGCGGGCGGGGTCGCGCACGATTTCAACAATATCCTGACCGGCATAATCGGGCACTGCGACCTGATGCTGATGCGCCACACCCCCGGCGATAGCGATTACGACGATATTCAACAGATTCGCATCAATTCCAATCGCGCCGCCGGACTGACACGTCAGTTGCTCGCTTTCTCCCGGCAGCAGACGCTTCGGCCGCAGAACCTGCAGCTTCCCGACGTCATCTCGGAAGTCTCCAACCTGCTGCAGCGTCTGCTCGGCGAAACCGTGACGCTGGTTATCAAACACGGTCGCGGGTTGGGGGCAGTCCGTGCGGACCCGGGCCAACTCGAACAGGTGATCGTCAATCTTGCCGTCAACGCCCGCGACGCCATGCCGGGTGGCGGCACCCTGACCCTGCATACTTACGCTGTCAGCGCGGCCGAAGTGCGAAAGCTCGGCTCGGATATCTTGCCGATCGCCGACTATACCGCGCTCCGAATGAGCGATACCGGAACCGGCATTGCGCCCGAAGTCCTGAGCAAAATCTTTGAGCCGTTCTTCACCACGAAGGAGGTCGGCAAGGGTACCGGCCTTGGCCTGTCGACCGTTTACGGCATCGTCAAGCAATCGAACGGCTTCATCTTTGCCGACTCGCAGCCGGGTCAGGGAACGAGCTTCGTCATCTACCTCCCCGTCAACGTGGAGGCCGCACCTGCCGCCATCGAGGCGCCCAAGCCGAACCGGCGCGAGGAACTCTGGGGGACGGGCACGATCCTGCTCGTGGAGGACGAGGACATGGTTCGCGCTGTTGCCGAGCGCTCGCTGTCACGTCATGGATATACCGTGCTGACCGCTTCGCACGGAGAGGAAGCGCTCGAGATTCTCGGCAATCTTGATCACGAGATCGATCTCATCATATCGGACGTCGTGATGCCAACGATGGATGGTCCGACAATGGTCCGCCAGGCCCGCGAAAAGTTTCCCGCCATGCCGATCCTCTTCATGTCGGGCTATGCCGAGGAACAACTGCGTAAGTCGATCGACCTTGACGGCGTACACTTCCTGCCCAAGCCGTTCTCGGTCAAGCAACTTGCAGAGGCGACGCAGGCCGCGCTGACCGGCACGATCAAATAATTCGCGTTCCCTTCTTGTTCTTACGGAACAAACGCGGTACAGGCCTCCGGAACGCGTTGACGTGGACGCGGGGACGGTTACGAGGGAGGCTCACATGGCGGCACAGTTGAAGGTCATCGCATCGGACATGGCAAGCGCAGCAACGACGGACCGGGCCAGAGCGCTCGAAGCGGCCCTCGCCCAGATCGACCGGGCTTTTGGCAAGGGCTCGGCGATGAAGCTGGGCAGTCGCGAGAAGATGGAGATCGAGGCGGTTTCGACCGGCTCGCTTGGTCTCGACATCGCGCTCGGCATCGGCGGATTGCCGCGCGGGCGTATCGTGGAGATTTTCGGACCTGAATCCTCGGGCAAGACGACGCTGGCGCTGCATGCAATCGCTGAAGCTCAGAAGATTGGCGGGACGGCAGCCTTCATCGACGCCGAACATGCGCTCGACCCTGCCTATGCCAAGAAACTTGGCGTCAATATCGACGATCTTATCGTGTCTCAGCCAGATACGGGCGAGCAGGCACTCGAAATATGCGATACGCTGGTTCGCTCGAATGCCATCGACGTTCTCGTGATCGATTCGGTGGCGGCGCTGGTTCCGCGTGCCGAGATCGAGGGCGAAATGGGTGACAGCCATGTCGGCTTGCAAGCTCGCCTGATGTCGCAGGCGTTGCGCAAGATTACAGGCTCGATCAGCCGGTCGCGTTGCACCGTCATCTTCATCAACCAGATTCGCATGAAGATCGGGGTCATGTACGGCTCGCCCGAAACGACCACGGGGGGCAATGCACTTAAATTCTACGCGTCGGTCCGTCTCGACATTCGCCGTACGGGACAGATCAAGGACCGCGAGGATATCGTGGGCAACACCACGCGGGTGAAGGTCGTCAAGAACAAGGTCGCGCCGCCATTCAAGCAGGTCGAGTTCGACATCATGTACGGCGAGGGTATCTCAAAGACCGGCGAAATTCTCGACCTTGGCGTAAAGGCCGGGATCGTCGAGAAATCGGGCGCCTGGTTCAGCTATGACTCGATCCGCGTCGGACAGGGACGCGAGAATTCGAAGATTTACCTGAAGGAAAACCCCGAAGTCGCCGACCGCATCGAAAAGGCGGTACGCGCACGGACCGATAAGGTCGCCGAGGAACTGATGGTGGGGCCGAGCGAAGACGACGAGGCTTGAGGACAGGTGTCGTTTTTAGCTTAGTTTTCGCGTACCCGTTGACGGGGTCGCGTAACGGGCGTTCGGGTGCAGCATTGCTGCGGCGGATTTATTGGCCCGGATTGATTGGCTGCGTCGGCTCGCCTAACTGCCGGGCATGACATCGACCAACGACATCCGCCGTTCTTTCCTCGACTATTTCGAAGGGCAGGGGCACGCGCGCGTCGCTTCCGCGCCGCTGGTTCCGCACAACGATCCCACGCTGATGTTCGTGAACGCGGGGATGGTGCCGTTCAAGAATGTCTTCACTGGTCTCGAAACACGCCCCTACACCACCGCCGCGTCCAGCCAGAAGTGCGTTCGTGCCGGTGGCAAGCACAACGATCTCGACAATGTCGGCTACACCGCGCGTCACCACACCTTTTTCGAGATGCTCGGAAACTTCTCGTTCGGGGATTATTTCAAAGAACAGGCGATCCACCACGCCTGGACGCTTACGACGGGCGAGTGGGGCCTCGATCCGTCGCGCCTGACGGTGACGGTCTATCATACTGACGACGAAGCGTTTGCGCTGTGGAAGCGTATTGCGGGACTTCCCGATGATCGCATTATCCGCATCGCGACCGCTGATAATTTCTGGTCGATGGGCGACACCGGGCCGTGCGGTCCATGCTCGGAAATCTTTTACGATCACGGGGCACACATCGCTGGGGGGCCGCCGGGCAGCCCCGACGAAGACGGCGACCGCTTCGTCGAGAT
>JANMKS010000107.1:0-4585 GCA_031372155.1 Sphingomonas sp. | reverse complement strand
AAGAGCATGACGCTCAGCCAGCTTCAGCCGATGTCCGGCGGCAAGATCACCGACGAAGGTCTCGCAAAGGCCCGCGCGGAGCTTGCCGCGATCAAATAGCATGGGTGACGCGCGCGCGCCGACTCCCTAGATCGTTGCCATGTCGTCGCCGCAATCCCCTGATCGTTTTCACGAGGACGCCGCCACTTTCACAGTGAAGGGGCTGGACGCGCCCGACCTGGAAACGGGCGTGGCCGCGATCCGCAATGTCCTGAAAACGCTGCCCCAGAAGCCCGGTGTGTACCGCATGCAGGACGCGCGCGGCGATACGCTTTATGTCGGCAAGGCGCGGTCGCTGAAAAGCCGCGTCGCCAACTACACTCAGGTTCCCGCGCTTCCCAAACGGCTGCAGCGCATGGTCGCGCAGACCCGCTCGATGCTGATCGTCACGACCAACAACGAGGCCGAGGCGCTGCTGCTCGAGGCGCAGCTGATCAAGCGCTATCGCCCCGCCTACAATGTCCTGTTGCGCGACGATAAATCGTTTCCATTCATCCTCTTGCGCGCAGATCACAAATATCCCCGCATCCAGAAGCATCGCGGCGCACGGCGGGCCAAGGGCGATTACTTCGGACCCTTCGCAAGCGCGGGTTCGGTCAACACGACGCTCAATGCGCTTCAGAAACTGTTCCTGTTGCGAAGCTGTTCGGACGGTTTCTTCAACAACCGCGATCGCCCGTGCCTGCTCTATCAGATCAAGCGGTGTTCGGCCCCCTGCGTCGGTCGCATCGACGAGGTGGCGTACCGCGAGCTTGTCGGTGATGCGAAGTCGTTCCTCGCTGGCAAGGCGACGTCGGTACAGGCGAAACTCGGCGGACAGATGCAGCAAGCGGCCGAGGCGATGGACTTCGAACGCGCCGCCATGCTCCGCGACCGCCTCCGCGCGCTGACCTTTATTCAGGGGTCGCAGGCGATCAATGCCGAAGGGGTAGGGGACGCAGATATCTGGGCGCTCGCGTGTAAGGCAGGCGTTACATGCATCCAGGCTTTCTTTATCCGCGGCGGACAGAACTGGGGCCACCGCGCCTTCTTCCCTTCGCACACCGCCGACGTTCCCGAAGACGAAGTGCTGACCAGCGTCATGCTGCAATTCTACGAGGAAGTGCCGCCCCCTCGCACGATCCTGCTCGACCGCGTCCTGGCAGAAAATGCGCTCGTCGAAACCGCATTTTCCGATCGCGCCGGACGCAGCGTCTCGATCACCAAGCCCCAGCGCGGCGACCGCGTCCGCCTCGTCGCCCAGGCCAGCCGCAATGCCGAGGAAGCACTTGACCGCCGCGCCGCCGAAGCAACCACGCAGGGCAAATTGCTCCATGACGTTGCCGAGCTGTTCGAACTCGACGCGCCGCCGAAGCGCATTGAGGTCTATGATAACAGCCATATTCAGGGAACGAATTCGGTCGGCGCGATGATCGTCGCGGGGCAGGAGGGCTTCATCAAGGGTCAGTATCGCAAGTTCAACATCCGCAACCCCGACACGGTCCCCGGCGACGATTTCGGCATGATGCGCGAGGTGCTCGAACGGCGCTTCGCCCGCGCGCAGGAGGAGGATCCCGATCGTGAGAATGGCACCTGACCCGATCTGCTGCTGATCGACGGTGGCAAGGGGCAGCTCTCTGCCGTCAAGGGCGTTCTCGAGGCGATGGGTGTGGAGGACGTGCCGCTCGTCGGTGTGGCCAAGGGCCCCGACCGGAACGCCGGGCGAGAAACCTTTCACCTTGTCGACGGGCGCGAAATCAACCTGCCGATGAACCATCCCGTGCTGTTCTACCTGCAACGCCTTCGCGATGAGGCGCACCGCTTTGCGATCGGCGCGCACCGGACGAAACGCGCAAAGGCGCTCGTGACGAGCACGCTCGACGACGTCCCCGGTATCGGCCCTGCGCGCAAGAAGGCGTTGCTCATGCACTTCGGCACCGCGCGCGCGGTCAAGAACGCGAGCCTCGAAGACCTCCGGAGAGCGCCCGGTGTCAGTTCGGCGATGGCGCAGGGCATCTACGACTATTTCCACGGCGGTGCCGCGTCGCCGCAAACCGGCTGACGGGCGAGAGGGCTAAACGCTTGCCGCATCGTGATCAGTCACCCTATGGCATCCCGGGGGAGACGCCGGTGAGCACAGAATCGAAACTCGATCCGCAACGCGACCGGCTGGTCATCGTGGCGTCGTCGCTCGGCACCGTGTTCGAATGGTACGACTTCTTCCTCTATGGCATCCTCGCCGCGCTGCTCGGCAAGCTGTTCTTTCCGTCGGACAACGCCACCGCCGCGACGCTCGCCAGCCTTGCGGCGTTTGGCGCAGGCTTCGGCGTCCGTCCGCTCGGTGCGCTCGTATTCGGCTGGTTCGGTGACAGGGTAGGGCGCAAATACACCTTTCTGATCACGATCACGCTGATGGGCGGTGCGACTGCGGCGATCGGCTTCCTGCCGACCTATGCCAGCGCAGGCATTTGGGCGCCGATACTTCTGGTCGGCTTGCGCCTTCTGCAAGGGCTCGCGCTCGGCGGCGAATATGGCGGCGCGGCAATCTACGTCGCCGAACACGCGCCTCAGAAGCGCCGGGGTGAATACACAAGCTGGATTCAGGTTTCGGTTGTTGGCGGTTTCCTCCTGTGTCTGTTCGTCGTCCTGACCTGTCGCCATTCGATGTCGAAGGAAGCGTTCGAAACATGGGGCTGGCGCATCCCGTTCGTCGCGTCGCTCGCGATGCTCGCGATCTCGCTCTATATCCGGATGAAATTGAACGAGAGCCCGGTCTTCCGCGCTATGAAGGCGGCGGGGACGACATCGAAGAACCCGCTCTTGGACAGCCTGCGCGAGCCGGGCAATATCGGCCGGATCCTGACTGCGTTGTTCGGCGTCGCGGCGGGGTTGACGGTGGTTTACTACACGTCGCAATTCGGCACGCTGTATTTCCTGCAAGGCACCGCGCGCGTGCCCGAGGAGGATGCACTGCTCTATATGGCGATCGGTGCCGTCGTCGCCGCGCCGCTGTATGTCGGGTTCGGCGCGCTGTCCGACCGCATCGGTCGCAAGAAGCTGTTGCTCGCCGGCTATGCACTGACGATGGTCCTCGTGTTCCCGCTTTTTCACGCGATGGAAAACGCCGCGAACCCGGCGCTCGCACGTGCCACGGCGGCCTCGCCGGTGCGTCTGGAATTGCCCGCCTGCGACTACAGTATCTTCGCGCCGAAGCAGACGAGTGAATGCGGCAAGGCGCTCGCCTACCTCGCCAAACGCGGCGTCAGCTATGTGAAGACGACGCCGTACGCCGACGGGCGGGTCGCCTTGCAGGTCGGTCGCACACGCATCACCGGTTTCGACGACAAGGCCTATACTGCGGCACTCGTTGCCGCGGGCTATCCCGACTCCTCCGACCCTGCGGAACGCCGTCCCGTCATCATCATTCTTGCCGTCGCAATGATGGTCGCGCTCTCGGCGATGACTTATGGCCAGGTCGCTGCGATCCTCGTCGAGATGTTTCCCGCCCGCATCCGCTACACGTCGATGTCGATCCCCTATCATATCGGCAGCGGCTATTTCGGCGGGTTCCTGCCGCTAATCTCGCAGTACATCGTCGTCCGCACCGGCGACGCCTATGCCGGGCTTTGGTACACTGTCGCCGTCGTGGCCATGGCCTTCGTCGTCAGTCTGATCTGGTTGCCGGAAACGGCGGGCCGCGACCTCGACTGATATCGTGAGCGCGCCGCTACGCCTCCGCCTCGACGGCGATGCCCTTGTCGCCAACTGGTGCTGGCTGGCCGCACGTTCGGGTCCGGCTGCCTGCGGTGCTGCGGTGAAGGCTGACGGTTACAGCCTCGGCGCGCGCGAGGTCGTCTCACGTCTTGCACATGCGGGATGTCGCGATTTCTTCGTCGCCACCTGGGAGGAAGCCGCTGCACTCGGGTCGCTGCCCGAGGGATGCGCCCTTTCGGTGCTGCACGGCGTACGCGAAGAGGACATGCCTGTCGCCCGTCAGTCAGGCGCGCGCCCGGTGCTGAACACCCCGGCACAGGTCGCGCGCTGGCGAGCAACGGGCAGGGCGTGTGACGTCATGGTCGACACCGGCATGAACCGCCTGGGCCTTGCGCCGGGCGACGATGTTTCGGGGCTGCAAATCGACACCCTGATGAGCCATCTCGCATGCGCCGACGAGGACAGCCAAATGAACGCGCGCCAGCTTGCGGCATTCCATGACGTGCCGGTCGCCGCCCGGCGCCGCAGCCTTGCCAATTCGGCCGGCATCTGCCTCGGCGCCGATTATGCGTTCGACCTGACCCGTCCCGGGCTTGCGCTTTACGGCGGGGTGCCCCGGCACGGGGCAGCGGGTCACATCGCGCAGGTCGCGTTTCCCGAAGCACAGATCGTCCAGCGCAGGCGGGTGAAGGCGGGCGACGCGATCGGCTATGGCGCGACGTTCGTCGCCGACCGAGACGTCGAGGTCGCCATCCTCAACATCGGTTACGCCGACGGATATCGCCGCGCGCTTTCGGGCAAGGGTCGCGTCCTCGGCCGCGTTTCGATGGATCTGCTCGCAATCGACGTCGGC
>JANMKS010000051.1:0-12291 GCA_031372155.1 Sphingomonas sp. | reverse complement strand
CTGCCGCTACGGGCTGCTGCTGAAGGAAGACGGTTTCATCACCGATGACGGTGTATCGGCACGACTCGCGCCCGACCGGTTCCATCTGACGACGACCACGGGCGGCGCTGCGCGCGTGCTCAACATGATGGAGGATTATCTCCAGACCGAATGGCCCGATCTCGACGTCTGGCTGACGAGCACGACCGAGCATTGGTGCGTCATTGCGGTGCAGGGGCCGCGCGCGCGCGACGTGCTAATGCCGCTCGTTTCGGACATCGACCTGTCGGCGGATGCCTTTCCCCACATGGCTGTGCGCGAAGGCACGATCTGCGACGTACCGACACGGTTGTTCAGGGTCAGTTTCACCGGCGAACTGGGCTTTGAGGTCAACGTCCCTTCTGATCAGGGTCAGATGGTTTGGGACGCCATCCATGCCAGTGGCCAAGCGCACGGCATCACGCCCTATGGCACCGAAGCGATGCACGTGCTGCGCGCGGAAAAAGGGTTCATCATTGTCGGGCAGGATACCGACGGAACAGTGACGCCGATGGACGCGGGGCTCGACTGGGCGATCGGCAAGAAGAAGCTTGATTTCGTCGGCAAGCGTTCGCTGGCACGGCCCGACATCGTTGCCCGGGGCCGCAAGCAGCTCGTCGGGCTGCTGACCGAAGATCCGAACGTCGTGCTCGAGGAAGGCGCGCAGATCGTCGCCGATCCGGGACAAGCCGTACCCATGACGATGCTGGGCCATGTCACCTCCTCATACTGGAGCGTCGCACTGGGGCGTTCGATCGCGCTGGCGCTGGTGACGGACGGTCAGGGACGAAGGGGGGAAACCCTCCACATTCCGATGCCCGATCGAACGCACAGGGCAGTGGTCAGCGACATGGTATTTCTCGATCCCAAGGGCGCCCGGCTGCATGTCTGACGGCTTTGCACCCGGCGCCGTCGTTGCCCGCCGCGGCGTGACGATTTCTGCCGCAGAGCCGATGCGCCGCTATTCGTTGCGCGCGCGCGATCCGGTGATACTGGCCTCAGTCATCGGTCGGCCACTTCCAGCAGAAATCGGCGAAACCGAAGGCAGTATCGCCTGCCTCGGTCCCGATGAATATTACGCACGACTTCCGATCGCTGCCGCACTTCCCGATGGAGCGGGGCACCCGGTAAGCATTGTCGATGTCAGCGCACGCGCCGTCGGCATCGCGCTCGATGGCGATCGCGCGGTGCATGTGCTTGCCGCCGGGTGTCCGCTCGACCTTGCGCGCTTTGCTGTCGGGCGTACGACGCGCACGATCTTTGAAACGGTGGAAATTATCGTCACCTGCGAAACGCAGGCGCGCTGGCATGTCGAAGTCTGGCGCAGTTTTGCGCCATGGCTGTGGCAAGCGCTTACTACGGCCGCAGAAGATTAACCTCCCGCCAGGCTTCCCGCGACGACGAGTATTGCGTCGGGGCGCGCCAGCCCAACGAGCGCGAGCCCGTGCGCACGAGCGCGGTCGACCGCCAGCGTCGTCGGTGCCGAAATCGTGACGAGCAGCGGACAGCCGGCAATGATCGTCTTCTCGACGAGTTCGTAGCTACAGCGGGCAGTCAGCAGGAAAAACCCGGATGCTGCATCAACGCCCTGCCGAGCGAGCGCGCCGATCAGCTTGTCGAGCGCGTTGTGGCGACCCACGTCTTCGCGCACGAGCAACACTTCACCCGTGTTCAGACAGAAGGCGGCACCGTGCGCCGCGCCGGTCAACCGGTTGAGCGGCTGTCGCCCCTCAAGATTGGCAAGTGCGGCAAATATCGCCGTGCCGCTGGCCCCGACAGGTGCCGTGATGGGGGGCAGCGGGCGCATCACTTGCTCAAGGCTTTCAAGGCCGCACAGGCCGCAACTGCCTTCGCTGACGCGGTGCCGCGCCCGTTCGAGCACCGGCTCGATCCGCACGGGATCGACGTTGATCCGCACGAACCAGCCGTTCGCTGTCTCGAAAATGTCGATATCGACGATGTCTTCGGGCCTCGCGACGAGCTCTTCGGACAGGCTGAATCCGACGGCAAAGTCGTGAAGGTCGACCGGCGTCGCCATCATTACGGCATAGCCGAGCCCGTTGTATTCGATCGCGACGGGGGCCTCAATCGCCAGCGGCCTGAGCTTGTCGGTGACATGGCCGTCGGAGCGGACGCACGTCAGGTCGATGGAACGATATCCACCGTCAGGCATCGGCATCCACCAGTTGAGCGAGTGCAGCCGCCGCCGTTTCCGACAATCCGGCCGCGCCGTGCGTGCGGATCAGACGCTTCATCCGCGGGTCCCAGAACAGTTCGACATGGTTCGCCACGGCCCAAACCGGATCGGGCTCGTGCGTCAGATTGGCGGCGATCTGATTGAGCATCCGCACGAGGTTGTTGACCGTCGTCATTCCGCGGCGACCGCCTCGATACGGCGCGCGCGCACGGAATGTGCCTCATAGCCGGCCTGCCAGTCGGTCGGTCCGTTAGAGGCGCTGATCTGGACCGCAGTAACCTTGTATTCGGGGCAATTGGTCGCCCAGTCGGAAAAGTCCGTGGTGACCACATTCGCTTGCGTCGCTGGATGGTGGAAGGTCGTGTAGACGACGCCCGGCGCCACCCTGTCGGTTACGGTGGCACGCAAGGTCGTTTCACCCGAGCGGCTGGAAAGCTTTACCCAGTCGCCGGTTTTGAGGCCGCGATCTTCGGCATCGACAGGGTGAATTTCGAGCAGATCCTCCGGGTGCCAGGCAACATTTTCCGTTCGTCGCGTCTGGGCACCGACGTTGTAATGGCTCAGGATGCGGCCCGTTGTCAGCAGCAGCGGAAAGCGCGGTCCGGTCTTCTCGTCGGTCGGCACATAATCGGTCACGACGAATTTGCCCTTGCCGCGAACGAAGCCGTCAACGTGCATGATAGGCGAGCCATGCGGCGCGTGATCGTTGACGGGCCACTGCAGCGATCCTTCCGCATCGAGCTTGTCGAAGGACACGCCGGCAAAGCTGGGGGTAAGCCGCGCAATTTCATCCATGATCTCGGACGGATGCGAATAGTGCCAATCGAGGCCCATGGCTTGCGCCAGCCGCTGCGTGACCTCCCAGTCTTCCAGTCCGTTGAGCGGCGTCATTACCCTGCGCACTGGCTGGATGCGGCGTTCGGCATTGGTGAAAGTGCCGTTCTTTTCCAGAAAGGTCGACCCCGGCAGAAAGATATGCGCGTAATTGGCGGTTTCGTTGAGAAACAGGTCATGCACGATGACACACTCCATCGCCGCCAACCCGGCAGAGACATGTGCGGTATTCGGGTCCGATTGCAGGATGTCTTCGCCCTGACAGTATAGCGCCTTGAACTGGCCATCGACCGCCGCATCGAGCATGTTGGGGATGCGAAGGCCCGGTTCGGGATCGAGGGGAACGCCCCAATCCGCCTCGAACATGCGGCGCGTCTCGCCATCGCTGATGTGCCGGTACCCCGACAATTCGTGCGGAAAGCTGCCCATGTCGCAGGCGCCCTGCACATTATTCTGTCCGCGAAGTGGATTTACGCCGACGCCGCGTCGCCCGATATTGCCAGTCACCATCGCAAGATTGGCGATCGCCATAACCGTGGAGCTGCCTTGGCTATGCTCGGTCACGCCAAGGCCATAGTAGATCGCACCATTGCCGCCGGTGGCAAACAGGCGGGCCGCGGCGCGCAGTTCGGCCGCCGGAACCATCGTGACCGGCTCAAGCGTTTCGGGAGCATTCCGCTGGTCCGCAACGAATTCCGCCCACAGCGTATATTCGTCCCAGTCGCAGCGTTCGCGAATGAACTGCTCGTCGGCCAAGCCTTCGGTGACGATCACATGGGCAAGGGCCGTCAGCACCGCAACATTGGTGCCAGGCCGCAGCGGCAGATGAAAATCGGCCTCTATATGCGGCGTGCGGACCATATCGATCCGTCGCGGATCGATGACGATCAGCCTTGCGCCCGTACGGAGGCGACGCTTCATCCGGCTGGCGAACACGGGGTGACCGTCGGTGGGGTTGGCGCCAATGATCAGGATCACGTCGCTGTCTTCGACAGAGTCGAAGTCCTGCGTGCCCGCGCTGGTGCCGAATGTTGTCTTCAGACCATAGCCGGTGGGCGAGTGACAGACGCGCGCGCACGTATCGACGTTGTTGTTGCCAAAGCCTGCGCGCACCAGCTTCTGGACCAGGAAGGTTTCCTCATTGGTGCAGCGGCTAGAGGTGATCCCGCCCAGTGCATTTCGGCCATAGGTCGCGGAAATCCGCTTCAGCTCGGACGCCGTGTAGGCAAAGGCTCGGTCCCATTCGACTTCCTGCCACGGGTCGCCGATGGACTTGCGAATCATCGGTTTCAGGATGCGTTCCTGGTGCTGGGCATAGCCCCACGCAAAGCGGCCCTTAACGCAGCTGTGGCCGCGATTGGCCTTGCCGGCCTTGTTCGGCACCATCCGCACGACCTGTTCGCCACGCATTTCGGCGCGGAAGGTGCAGCCAACGCCGCAATAAGCGCAGGTGGTGACGACGGCGCGTTCGGGTGTACCGATCTCGACAATTTTCTTTTCGATCAGTGTCGCCGTCGGGCACGCCTGAACGCAAGCCCCGCACGACACGCATTCCGAACCGAGGAAATCGTCCGACGCAAGCCCTGCTGAAATCTTCGACGCAAAGCCCCGCCCGTCCATGGTCAACGCCAATGTGCCCTGAACCTCGTCGCATGCGCGGATGCAGCGTGAGCAGGCGATGCACTTCGACGGGTCGAAATCGAAATAGGGGTTCGACTGGTCCTTTGGCTGCCCAAGGTGCGTGGCCTGAGCGTCATAGCGCACGTCGCGAAGCCCGACTGCCCCGGCCTGATCCTGCAACTCGCAATCGCCGTTCGCACCGCAAGTGAGGCAGTCGAGCGGGTGATCCGAAATAT
Organism: Sphingomonas sp.; assembly: GCA_031372155.1. Taxonomy (GTDB): domain Bacteria; phylum Pseudomonadota; class Alphaproteobacteria; order Sphingomonadales; family Sphingomonadaceae; genus Sphingomonas_O. The sequence goes on along the minus strand of JANMKS010000051.1, from coordinate 7,386 downwards.
AGAGCTCCATGACCCCCTTGCGCAGGCGGGCAAGGCGCGGCGTCTGTGTGTGGACGACCATGTCGGCCTCGACCGGGGTCGTACAGCTCGCCGGCGTACCGCGCCGCCCGTCGATTTCAACGAGGCACAGGCGGCAGGATCCGAAGCTTTTCAGGCTGTCGGTCGCGCAGAGCTTGGGGATCGACGTGCCCTGTTCGGCGGCGGCGCGCATCACGCTCGTGCCTGCCGCAACCGTCACTGTGCGCCCGTCGATGGTGCAGGTCACCATGTCGTTCTTGTGGCTCGCGGGGGTCCCGAAATCCGCTTGCGATCGATAGGTCATGCCGCCAGTCCTCGCGTCTGCGCATAGCGCCGAAAATCGGCCCGTGTGTTGAGGTTGTGCAGTTCTACCGGAACCGCAACCTGCCGCGCACCCGACACGGCAACCCAATGCCGCATCGATCGGTCCTGCGTCGTCGCCAGGTGGAGATCTAGGTGCCCGGCAAGCGCTACGGGCCACAGGCCGAACAGATAATGACCGCCGACCACCATCGCCTGCATTTCCCCAACCGGCATCTCGGGCACCGGCAGTGTGTCGCACCCGGCGGAAGCGACCATGTCGAAACCGTTGGCGGCGCCATAGCGAAGCGCCGCGCACAATCCGCCGAGTGGCCCGAGAGCCGGGCGAGGCCGGTCGGCAAGGCAAATCCGGCTGCCCCATTTGCGCCCGCAGATGACGACGGCATCGCACCGGGCGTCCATAGCATCGGCGACATGATCGATCAGCGCGCGTCCACCGAGCATCGCTTGCGCCTTGTCCGCCCCAAAGCGCGACGATTGCCCGCCCGCGATGATGGCGCCGAGCCGCCTCACCGGAAATCTTCCGGAAAATGCCGGATCGCGGACATGACGGGATAGGGTGTTAACCCGCCCAGCGCACAGAGCGAACCGAACTTCATGGTTTCGGCAAGATCTGCGATAAGTGCCAGATTGCCCTCGACATTCTGACCAGCGATGATCCGGTCGATCGTCTCCATGCCCCGCGTACTGCCCAATCGGCACGGTGTGCATTTGCCGCAGCTTTCGATGGCACAGAATTCCATCGCGAAGCGGGCTTGCTTCGCCATGTCGACTCCGTCGTCGAACACAACAATCCCGCCATGGCCGATCAAGCCATCTGCGTCGGCGAAGGTCTCATAGTCGAAGGCGAGGTCGAACTGCGACGGCGGGTGATAGGCACCCAGCGGACCGCCGACCTGCACCGCGCGCACCGGCCGCCCTGTGGCCGTCCCGCCGCCGATATCGTTGACCAACGCGCCGAGCGAAACACCGAATGCGGTTTCGAACAGGCCGCCGTGACGGATATTGCCGGAGAGCTGGATCGGCATCGTCCCTCGCGAACGACCCATGCCATAGTCGGCATAGGCTTGAGCGCCGTTTGCCATGATCCACGGCACCGCCGCGAGCGTCAGCACATTGTTGATAACGGTTGGCTTTCCGAACAGCCCTTCGTGGGCGGGCAGCGGCGGCTTCGCGCGCACCTCACCGCGCTTGCCCTCGAGGCTGTTGAGCAGCGACGTCTCCTCGCCGCAGACATAGGCCCCCGCCCCGACACGCACCTCGATCTCGAACGGCGCCACCTCCGGCTTACAGAGCGCAACAGCCGCCTCCATCTTGCCGATGGCGTGCGGATATTCCGAGCGGATGTAGACAAATCCCTTGGCCGCACCGACGGCGAGGGCGGCGATCGCCATGCCTTCGATCAGTTGAAAGGGATCGCCCTCCATCACCATTCGGTCAGCGAATGTGCCGCTGTCGCCCTCGTCGGCGTTGCACACGATATACTTGCGATCAGCGGCTGCGGTGGCAACCGTCTTCCATTTGATGCCCGCGGGAAAACCCGCTCCGCCACGCCCCCGCAGCCCAGAGAGGAGCACCGTTTCGAGGGTTCCGGCGGGTCCCGCCGCGCGGGCCGCAGCGAGGCCGTCCCAGCCCCCGGTGGCTTTGTAGTCTTCGAGCGAAAGCGGGCGCGTCATCCCCGCGCGCGCGAAGGTCAAACGGGTTTGCTGCGCGATGAAGGGATGAGCCGAAATCGTGCCGATGCTCTGCGCGCTGCCGTCGAGGATCGACCCGACGCTGGCGGCTGTCGCATTCGAATAGCCGATCCCGCCGATGTCGACGAGTGGCTCTAGCCAGTGCATCCCCCAGCTCGACACGCGCTCGACGGTGCAGCCCGCCACAGTGAAGGCTTCGGCAACGCGATTTGCGCCACAGGCGATTGCCACCGCGTCGTCAGAGATGCGTACCGAGGTCAATTGCGGACGATCAAGGCGACGCGGTCGATCAAGGCGGCAAAAGTGTCCGTATCCAGCCGCGCGTGGACGTCACCCCCAACTAAGGCCGCAGGGCCGACCGCACACAGGCCCAGACAATAGATTGCTTCGACCCGAACGCGCGATTGCGCGTCGGCAAGCGACCGCAATTCGGACACGCCGCGCGCCTGGCAAGCCTCGGCCTCGCACAGTTTGATGGCGCATCCGTCGCGCTTTTCGGTGCTGAAATCATGGTAGAAAGTGACGACGCCGTGAACCTCGGCACGCGTCAGGTTCAGGTCGATGGCAATCGCCCGCACTGCGCTTTCCGCGATGCAGCCGAATGCCGCTTGGACGTCGTGCAGGATGGGCAGCAACGGCCCCTCTCGCGCGCGGTGGCGATCCAAGATCATTGTCAGTGTGTTGCGCGTCTCCACACCTGAGATGTCCAGTGCGTGATTGAAATTGTCAAATAGGTAACGTTATAAAATGATAGTCTTTGCCTATCATGGACTCGCAAGATCAAGCGTCGACGCGATGACATGAAGTCCGGCCGCAAGCGGCGGCAGCGGCGTCCGGTTGCTTATGACAAGGCCGATCTGATTGGCAGCCAATGAGTCGGCAATCGGCACAATCACCAGATCGGGGTGTGCCGCGACCAGCGCGGCATGACCGTCGGTGATGATCGCATTGAGCCCGCCGACCGATACCATCGAAAGCAAGGCGACATAACTGTCGGCTGTCGCCACCGGCACAACCGAAAGCCCGCGCGCCTGCAAATGTCCGTCGAGAATCCTGCGGTTCTGCATCCCTTGATGTAGCAGGCAAAGGCGCGCTTCAACGATGTCCGTCAGGGATATCTGGTCGCGTTGCGCGAGCGTGGAGTCTCGTGCGGTGACGACCACAAAACGTTCGACATAGAGCGGCACTGAGCGGACCTGCGCAAGCGGTTCGCTGTTCAGGTAGGTCAGGCCTGCATCGATATCGCGCGCAAGCAACGCCCGCTCGATTTCGCGCGACGTCATCGATGAGACGGCGATCCGCACCCCGGGATGGACCGCCGTCACCGCCGCCACCAGATGACCAACGGCCGGCATGGCGGCGGGAATGATGCCGAGCCGCGCAACGCCCCTGAGCCCGCTGGTTGCGACGTTGAGAACGGCGCGCATGGCAGCCTGATCGGCGATCATTTGCTGCGCATAGTGCAGGATGGCGTGCCCCTGGTTCGTCAGATCGACAAATCGCCGTTCGCGGATGACCAGGCGTTCGCCGAGCATCTCCTCGAGCGCGGCCAGGCCTGCGGAAAGGGTGGGTTGCGACACCTGGCAGGCCTCTGCGGCGCGTCCGAAGTGCCGTTCGCGGGCGATCGCGGCGAAGTATTCGAGGAAGCGCAATTGCATGTGTTCCGACGCTAACGGGTCGTCAGGATGATTGGCAAGCATCGGCGAACGTTACATCGGCTGTGAAGTGGCGACGGGCATGGCGCAGTGGCCAATACAACCAAGGTGCAGGTCGGCGACAATGTCGACGTGTTCGGGCTGGGCGGGATCGGGTTCAATGTGCTGCAGGGCGCGCGGCTGGCGTGTGCGAACAGGATGATTGACGTCGATAGCCTTCGTCTGCTGAGCCCATATTGGGGCGGTCGCCACGAGGCCAATAGGGTCCCGCACACGTTGCCATCGCGCCCTACGAAATTTTCCGGTCGCTTAGTTCTTTTCAGTCGAGTGACGCTCCCCTGACGCGGCATAGTCTGCGCCAGGCAGACTGGGGAAGGACGTGCCGGTGAAGTTCGAAAATGATCCACTGGCGGCGTTCTGGATGCCTTTTACCGCCAATCGCGCTTTCAAGGCGGCACCGCGCCTGCTGAGCAGTGCCAAGGACATGCACTATACTGCCAGCGACGGACGCAGGGTGCTGGACGGAACGGCAGGCCTGTGGTGCGTGAACGCGGGGCATTGCCGCGCACCGATCGTAGAGGCGATACGCAAGACTGCCGGGGAACTCGATTTCGGCCCCACGTTCCAGATGAGTCATCCGCTCGCATTCGAACTCGCGTCGCGCGTAGCCGCGCTGATGCCCGAGGGACTGAACCGCGTCTTCTTTACCAATTCGGGCTCTGAATCAGTGGATAGCGCGCTGAAGATCGCGCTCGCCTATCAGCGCGCGCGGGGCGAGGGGACGCGAACGCGCTTGATTGGCCGCGAGCGCGGCTATCATGGCACGGGCTTTGGCGGGATTTCAGTGGGCGGAATCGTCAATAACCGCCGCCAGTTCGGTACGCTGCTGACGGGTGTGGATCATTTGCCGCATACGCACTCGATCGCGCACAACGGATTCACGCGCGGGCAACCCGCGTGGGGCGGGCATCTGGCCGAAGAACTCGAACGGATCGTGACGCTTCACGGAGCCGAGACAATTGCCGCCGTGATCGTCGAGCCGATGGCGGGATCAACCGGCGTGCTGATCCCGCCCGTGGGCTATCTCGAAGCACTGCGTAAAATCTGCACGAAGCATGGCATCGTCCTCATTTTCGATGAAGTCATCACTGCCTTCGGCCGCATCGGTGGTGCGACTGCGGCGGAGACATTGGGGGTAATTCCCGACATGATCACCCTGGCAAAGGGACTTACCAATGCTGCCGTCCCGATGGGCGCGGTTGCCGTCAGCCGCGCGATCCATGACGCCGTCGTAGACGGCGGTCCCGACGGCATCGAACTTTTCCACGGCTACACCTATTCAGGTCACCCGCTGGCAGCCGCCGCGGGGCTGGCGACGCTCGATCTCTATAAGGCGGAGGGGATCTGGGAACACGCCGCAAGCCTCCACGGCTATTGGGAAGATGCGGTTCACAGCCTGAAGGGGAAGCGTCACATCATCGACGTGCGCAACATGGGAATCGTCGCCGGAATCGAGCTCGAGCCCCGCCCCGGCTCCCCCGGTCAGCGTGCGAACGAGCTGTTCATCAGATGCTTCGAGACGGGCCTGCTGGTCCGCGCAACCGGTGACATCATCGCGCTGTCGCCGCCACTGATCCTTGAAAAGGCGCATATCGACGAAATCGTCGGCCGAATTGCGGAACTCGTCGAGACCGTGGCGTAGGCGTTGCAAGTCGGTGGCCAGCATCGATAGCGTCCGCTTCCTGCTCGCTCTTTGATCCGCTCGCTTACCACTGCCACCACCACCGGCGATGTTTCTCTGGAAGGCGGACGAATTACCCTCGCCTACCCGGTCAAAACGATCTTCCCGACATGGCGCTTGGCGAGAAAAGCTTCCTGCGCCGCCACGATCTCGCCAAGCCGATAGGTTGCCGCGATCAACGGCTTGATCTCGCCCCGCTCGATGATGCGCACGAGGTTGGGAAAGACCTCTGGTTCGAGCACGGTGCAGCCAATCAGCCGCAAATCTTTCAAATACAGCGTGCGCAGGTCAAGATCGACGACCGGTCCTGAAATCGCGCCAGACACGCCGTAGCGACCGCCGCGTTTGAGCACTTCGAGAATCGCACCGAACTGCGCGCCGCCGACTATGTCGATGGCGGCGTCGAAATGCTCGCTACCGAACAACGAGATCAATTCCGCGTCGCGAGAGATGACCCGATCTGCGCCAAGCACCTGGACGGCATCGGCCTTGTCCGGGGCTGCCATTGCCACGACGTTTGCACCGCGTCGCTTGGCAAGCTGAACCGCCGCCGATCCCACGCCCCCAGATGCTCCTGTGATCAGTACTCGCTCGCCGACGGACAGGCCGATGCGCATTAGGATATTCTCGGCGGTCGAATAGGCGCACGGAAAGCTTGCCAGCTCGACATCCGACAGTGGCGACTCGATGCGGTGCGCGTTGGCCGCCGGAATGCACACGTAGTCGGCAAACGCACCATCGACCTCGGAACCGAAATAGCGGATGTCGAATCGTCCGGGACCGCGCAAAACCGGCTCGACGATGACGCGCTCGCCGATCCGGGTCTGGTCTACGCCGAGGCCTGTCGCCATGATACGCCCACAGGCATCGGCACCCTGAATGCGCGGAAAGCGGAACGCTGTGCCCGACCAGCCATCGTTTTCGGCGCTCGCCAAGCCCGACGCCCCACCGGCGTGGGTCGCTTCGGCCGGGGCTTTCGAATACCAGCCGGTCCGAGTGTTGATGTCGGTGTTGTTAACGCCCGCCGCGCTAACGTGGATCAGCACTTCGCCTGCTCTTGGCACGGGGACAGGCACGTCGTGGCGGATATCGAGGCAGTCGTAACCGCCATTACCCGTCAGCAGCACCCCGCGCATGACCGCCGGTAGGGTCATTCGGCGCGAGCAAGTCCGAATTGATTGAGGTACCATTTCTGGAATTTGATCACACTGCCTTCCTGATCCGAATACCGGCCGGGACGGTAACGGCTCGACATGATTCCCGCCTGATTGTTTTCGGTGATGACTTTGTCCTGCGTGGTGGTGGCGTGATAGCCCCAGGTCATCTTGTCCATGTCGACGTCAGCCTCGCTCGCGCGGCCGTCGACGAGCCAGATCATCTCGACATCCGTTTCGAGCGCGCCGCGCGGCGTGAACTGGAACAGGATGGCGAAATGATCATCGGCGACAATCTGGCTGAACGGGCTGAAGCTCAGATGCATGCGGCCGCCATCGGGCACTGTGCGCTTGCCCATCAGCGGAGCGGGTGCGGAGCCGTCCTGCGTTTCGGAGGCAAAGTCGGGCTTATTCATGCGCTGCATCAAGAGGCGCAAATGGCTTTTTTCCGGCGGCTCATCAACGGTGCCGACGGGGCGGCCGAGTTCACGTGCCTGATCTTCCCAGATTTTTACCTTGGGCGCATAGGCAGCGACCGCATCCGCGGGACCGGAGCTTGGCCCTGCACCGACGGCAACGATCGATTCCTGCGCATGCATTGAACAGAATTCGGGATGCGATGGTACGCAGTGATAGCATTCGAAGAAATTCTCGACGACCAGCTTCCAATTGGCGGTCGTCGGATAGCTGCCTGCGTGCGCGATGCGGGCGGCGGAAATCCCGTGATAATCGAGGATCGGCTTAAAGTCGCCGAAAGTGGCGTCGAAATCTACCGGCTCATCCTCGCTCAGATTGACGAAGAT
>JANMKS010000048.1:0-4907 GCA_031372155.1 Sphingomonas sp. | reverse complement strand
CGCGTAAAACGGTACGACGGGATCGCTTGAGCCAAGCGCGGCAGGAACGTGCGACTCGCCCCGTTCCAAAGTCACAGTGCCCTCGTTGAGCGGCAATCCGTAGAAGCGCGGGCCGAACTCCGACGCAAACCCTTCGAGGCGATCGAGCGCGCCTTCTTCGTCGAATACGGTCGCGTAGCTTTCGAATGCATACGGCGCATTGAATATGCCTGCGCACCCGCACGCCGATTCCTTGGCCGCGGTCGCGTGCGGGGCGCTGTCTGTGCCGAGGAAGAATTTCGGGTTGCCCGATACCGCCGCCGCGCGAAGTGCGAGGCGGTGCCGCTCGCGCTTTACCACCGGCAGGCAATACGCGTGCGGTCGAAGCCCCCCCGCGAACATGGCGTTGCGGTTCAGCATCAGGTGATGCGGCGTAATCGTGGCGGCCACCACAGGGCCGCTGTCGGTTACGAACTCGACGGCCTGCCGGGTGGTAATGTGCTCGAAGACGATCTTGAGCGCCGGGAAATCGCGGACGAGCCCGATCAGCACGCGGTCGATGAAAACGGCCTCTCGGTCGAAAATGTCGATGTCGGGATCGGTGACTTCGCCGTGAACAAGAAGCGGCATGCCGATGCGCTGCATCGTTTCCAGCGCAGGGTAGATCTTGGCGACGTTGGTAACGCCGCGCGCGGAACCCGTGGTCGCATGCGCGGGATAAAGTTTGGCGGCTGTGAAAACGCCCTCAACATGGCCTCGCGCGATTTCTCCCGCGTCGGCATCGTCAGTCAGGTAGCAGGTCATGAGCGGAGTGAAGTCGGCTTCCGGTGCGACGGCGGCCAGGATGCGCGCGCGGTAGTTTCGCGCCGCATCGACGGTCGTCACAGGCGGCGACAGATTGGGCATGACGATCGCGCGCGCGAACTGACGAGCGGTGTAGCCCGCCACCGCCTTCAGCATGTCGCCGTCACGCAGATGCACGTGCCAGTCGTCGGGTCGGCGAATCGTCAGGCGTTCGATCGATCGGACAGTCGGGCGGGCGGTCACGGGCACTCCGGCTTGGGTTTCGCTGCCCGAACCCCTAACTGACACGGATGAGCGAAACCACCCTCAACGACCGTGCCGTCATCCGCTTGTCGGGCGAGAACGTCAGGGGGTTTCTGCAAGGGCTGGTGACCAGCGATGTCGCAGGAGCGCTGCCGGTCTGGACCGGATTGTTGACGCCCCAGGGCAAGGCGCTGTTCGATTTCATCGTCTGGGCCGACGGCGAGGACGTGTTGATCGATTGCGAGGCCGGACAGGCCGATGCGCTGGCACGGCGTTTGAAGATGTATCGCCTGCGCTTGCCCATAGAGATCAACATCGCGCAAGGTTTGGCCATTCACTGGTCGGCCACAGGCAGCGAAGGCACCCCCGATCCGCGCGACCCGCGACTGGGTATGCGGTGGATCGCACCGCCCCGTGAAGTTGCGTCGGGATGGCACTTACACCGCCTGTCGCTGGGCGTTCCCGAAGGCGCAATCGAGCTCGGCCAGGACAAGACACTCTGGCTCGAATGCAATGCGCGCGAGTTGAACGGCGTCAGCTTTACCAAGGGCTGTTATGTCGGTCAGGAGAACACCGCGCGGATGCACCACCGCGGCAAGGTGAACCGGCAACTTGCGGTCGTGCCGATCACGGAAGCTGGCGAAGCGCCGCGGGTGGCGCACCCCGAGACGGGCTTCGCCGTGATACATCGCAGGATCGACGAAGCGCGCTGATTCTCGTTCGGCTTGACGTTGTCACGGGTACAGGTCCGGAACCGGCACAGATGCTGCCCGTTCTTGTCTCAGGCGGTTTCGGGGCGTGGAGAGGAGTCAATAATGACCGAAGGCATTAATCAGTCGAACGATCCGCAACGCCAGCAGCAGGGTCAGCAAAATCAGCAGAACCAAGGTCTGGGCAGCGCAGCCGACGCAGGCGTTGCCGACCAGCAGTCCGCGATGGAAAGCCAGTCGGGTATGGGCGGTCAATCCGGAATGGACGGTCAGCAGGGTTCGGGTCAGTCCGATCAGTCGGGCACCGGTGGCGGACAATATGGCCAATCTGATCAGCAGAATCCGGGTCAGCCCGGATATGGCAGCGGCGGCCAGGCCGGCCAGCAGCAACAGGATTCCGGCCAGGAGTCGGCGGTTGGCGGTGGCATGGGTAGCCAAGGCAGCGACGGCGGCTACGCGACCGGCTCAAGTGCAGGCGGTTCAGGCACCAGTGGTGCCAATGCTGGAAGCGACGCGACTGGTTCGATGGCGGGAAGCGATCTGGACGAAGACGACGACACTGACATGGCGATGACGGGCGACAATATCGGCGTAACCGGCGGCGACCGTTAGGTTTCGATCGCAGGAAGGCCGTCCCGGTTGCCGGGGCGGCCATTGTCATACCCGGTCAGGACACGCTGGCGGTCGTCCGCGCGCTGCGCATCGCATCGGTGCGTTCGATGCGATCAGCCATGTCGGCCCAGGCGGCCTTTGCCCGCAGGCAGCGGTCGCGCACATTGTCGAGGATGGCGGCATCGGCCTCGGCCTGCGCCTTGGCGATCTGTCCGCGATAGAATTCGAGTGTCGACATCGGGGACCTGACGTATCGGAGGAGAAGGTGCCGGGCGAGCGAGCCCGCCCGGCGGTAGGCGTTAGGCAGTCTGGATGTTGACGGCCGAGGTCTTGCCGCGCTTGTCGGTTTCGAGCTCGTAGGTCACGCGCTGATCCTTATCGAGCGTGCGCAGACCAGCACGTTCCACGGCCGAAATGTGCACGAAGGCATCGCCCCCGCCGCCTTCCGGCGCGATGAAGCCATAGCCCTTGTCGGCATTGAAAAATTTGACTGTTCCGGTGATCATTTGGGTATCCTTTGTTCCCAATTATGACGGGCATGCACCCAACACGGGGCATCCCGGCGTCGTGAAGCAAGTGTGGGACAAAGGGGAGCCAGAGCGCACCCGTATCCGTCGCAGGCGACGTTCAGCCCCACACATATAGGCGATGGGGCGCGGAATTGCAAAAAACTGGCGATCGTGTCGCGATTTTGCCGACCGGCATGGAAAATTGTCACCCAAACCCCATGTTTCGCGTATGGAAGCGGACAAGCCGGTCACATCTCTGCCCGGTATCGCGACGGGGACGTGATGCATCTTCTCAATTCTGCGCTCGACAGGCGTTCGCTGTTGCGGACGGCGGGTTCACTGGGCGGTGCCGCCGCAATCGCCGGGTGGTTTCCCGCGTGGGCGCAACCCGTGTCGGCAGGGATCGTCGCGCCGCTCCCCAGCGTGAGCGGCCCCGATATCGCGCTTCGCATTGCACGCCAGACGATGACAGTCGACGGCAAGGCGATGCGCGCGATCGGGATCAACGGTACGGTTCCTGGTCCGCTCCTGCGTCTGCGTGAAGGGCAGACCGCGCGGCTGGCGGTCACCAACGAACTCGACGGCGACACCTCGCTCCACTGGCATGGGCTGCTGCTGCCGTTCCAGATGGATGGCGTGCCCGGCGTCAGCTTTCCCGGCATTCGACCGCGATCCACGTTCGTTTACGAGTTCCCGCTCGTCCAGTCGGGGACCTATTGGTACCACAGTCATTCGGGGCTTCAGGAACAAGAAGGGCTGTACGGCCCCATCGTCGTCGATCCCGCAGGCGCAGACCCGATCGCGTCCGACCGCGAACACGTCATCGTCCTGTCTGACCACAGTCCGTTGTCGCCCGAAGCGATCCTGCGCCGCATGAAAGTGGATCCGGGGCATTTCAACCGCCAGCGCCAGACGCTTGGCGGCTTGTTTGCCGGTAAGGACCAGACGCTGCAGGAACGCCTCGAATGGGGCAAGATGCGGATGGACCCGACCGACGTCGCCGACGCCAATGGGTCGACATACACATTCCTGGTTAACGGATACGGACCACGCGACAACTGGACCGCTTTGTTCACGCCCGGCCAACGCGTCCGCCTGCGCGTTATCAACGCGTCGTCGATGTCGATCTTCAATGTACGCATCCCGGGCCTGCGCATGACCGTCGTGCAAGCCGATGGGCTGCCGGTGCGCCCGGTAGAAATCGACGAGTTCCAGATCGGGGTCGCCGAGACCTATGATGTGATCGTCACGCCGACCGACGACCGTGCCTTCACCTTCGTCGGCGAAGCCAACGACCGATCGGGAATGGCGCGCGCCACGCTTGCCCCGCGAGCCGGAATGGTGGCCGAAGTGCCGCCGCTCCGCCCGCGCCCAATCGCCACGATGAAGGACATGGGGATGGATATGTCCGCGATGGACATGCCGACCTCGGCCGACGGTTCGACGCTCGATCTTTCGGGTGATGCCCCCGCCGACGCGCCCGCCATGCAGCATGACATGGCGATGCGCGACTTCGCCAATGCGCCACAGGTCGTGCGTGACCCGAGCGTCCAGACGATCTCACCCAGCCCGAGCGACCGCATGGCCGAACCCGGGCAAGGGCTGGAGGATGTCGGGCACAAGGTGCTGACTTATCGCGACCTCGTCTCGACCGATCGCAACCCCGACGTGCGCGCACCGGGCCGGGCGATCGATATTCATCTGACCGGCAACATGGAGCGCTTCATGTGGTCGTTCGACGGCATGAAGATGTCCGACCATCACCACCCGATACCCTTCATCGAGGGCGAGCGGGTGCGCGTGAACCTGATCAACGACACGATGATGAGTCATCCCATTCATCTGCACGGACACTTCTTTGAGCTGGTGACGGGGCACGGCGACCATTCGCCGCGCAAGCACACCGTCGTCGTCCAGCCTGGCGGAACCGCGACGTTCGACTTCACCGCCGACGCGCTCGGCGACTGGGCGTTCCACTGTCACATGCTGTACCATATGTCGGCGGGCATGATGCGCGTCGTCAGCGTCCGGCCGAAGGGCGTGGACGGAG
>JANMKS010000043.1:0-2047 GCA_031372155.1 Sphingomonas sp. | reverse complement strand
TAGGGTGCATTGACGCGGCGCGCGCCTTCCTCAGCGGCGAGGATCGCCTCGCCGTGTTCGCCGACATCCGTCGCGTCCTCGACGTGGCGCGACCAGCCTTCGCCGGTCCACCAAGTGACGTCGCCGGTCTTGAGATCGTTTCCGGTCAGTATTTTCACGCCAGCGCCTCCGCCTGTGCGGCGAGGCCCGCGAGCTTGTTCTCGGCATCCGACAAAAGCACGACTTCACCGATGACGAGGATAGCAGGGCTCTGCACCGCCTCGCGTTCGACCAGGTCGCCGAGGTCGGCAAGCAGGGTACGCATCGCCCTCGCGCCCGGAAGCGTGCCGCGTTCGAGCACCGCGACCGCGATGCCGGGCGACACGCCGTCGAGCATAAGCTTTTCAGCAATAGCGCGCGCGCAGGTAACGCCCATGTAGACGACGAGCGTGCGCCCGTGCCCGGCAAGCCCAGCCCAATTCTGTTCGCTCAGCCCCTTGCAGGTGCCCGCAACGAAGCTGACGGCGGAGGACCAGTCGCGATGCGTCAACGGAAGCATGGCCTCTGCGGCGCAACCGAGCGCAGCGGAGACCCCCGGTATTACTTCCACGGGGAGACCGGCCGCACGAACGGCCTCGACCTCCTCGCCGCCGCGACCAAACACGAACGGGTCGCCGCCCTTCAGCCGGACGACGATCGCGCCGGTCTTCACATGCGCGACAATCAGCGCGTTGATGCCGTCCTGGGGTATAGTGTGGCGATCGCGTTTCTTCGCGACGTTGATCCGCTGTGCCTCTGGGCGGACATAATCGAAGACGCGATCATCGATCAGGCCGTCGTGCACGACGACATCGGCCTGTCGCAATGCCTCGACCGCGCGAAGCGTGAGCAGGCCGGGATCGCCCGGTCCGGCGCCGACAAGGATGACACGGCCACGATTTTCAGGATCGAGAAGGTTAGGCATGGCGCCGAACTGCCGCGGGCGCGGGCCGTTCGCAAACGAAAACATGTTGGACCGGCACTAGGTCAGCTTTGTCACGCTTCTCTCAAGCCAATGCCGATGCTGGCGCGAGCGTTTTCATCTTCGGTGGAAACGACGGGGTAGGCGCAGTAATCGGCGGCGTAATACGCGCTCGGGCGGTGATTGCCCGACAGGCCGATACCACCGAACGGCGCCGACGACGATGCGCCGTTCGTCGGGCGATTCCAGTTGACGATGCCGGCGCGAATGTTCGCCCAAAACTGGTCGTAAAGCTGGGGACTGCCGCCGACGAGCGATGCCGAAAGGCCGTAGCGGGTGTTGCTCGCCTCAACGAGAGCCGCTTCGAAGTCGGGCACGCGAATAACCTGAAGCAGCGGTCCGAACAGCTCGACGTCAGGGCGATCGGCGACGTCGGTCGTGTCGATGATCGCAGGGGTGAGGAAGGGGCGACCGGCGACGGGCCGTTCGAGGTGGAGGATAGGAACGCCACCCTTCATCAGCAGCGTGAGAAAGCTCTCCTGCAAACCGTCGGCCACGTCGTTGTCGATGACGGGCCCCATGAAGGGGGCGGGCGATGAATGCGGTTCGGCGACGATGATCCGTTCCGCAAGACGCTTGATCTGGTCGATGAGTGGCTGGTGCAGCCCGTCGCGAACGATCAGACGGCGTGCCGCTGTGCACCGTTGCCCGGCGGTCATGAATGCGGATTGGATGACGATGACGGCGGCGGAATAGACGTCAGGGGCGTCCCAGACGATAATCGGGTTGTTCCCCCCCATCTCTAGCGCGAGAATCTTGCCCGGCTGATCGGCGAACTGACGGTTGATCGCAATGCCGGTCTGCGCCGAGCCGGTAAACAGCACGCCGTCGACATCGGGGTGAGCGACGAGCGCCTTTCCCTCGGCAGGGCCGCCGATAACGTTTCGCACGACTCCGGTCGGGATGCCCGCGCCGTGATAGCAATCGACGAGCATCTTGCCCGTAGCTGGCGTCTTTTCCGAAGGCTTGAAGACGACGGCGTTGCCAGCGATGAGTGCCGGAACGATGTGGCCGTTGGGAAGATGCGCCGGAAAATTATAGGGTCCG
>JANMKS010000019.1:0-4410 GCA_031372155.1 Sphingomonas sp. | reverse complement strand
AGCCGAGCCGCGATCAGCCGTCCGTCGAGCCCGAAGGTCCAGGCATGATAGGGGCAGACGAGGCGTGGCAAATTACCGCTTTCGGTTTGGCAGATCGTCGAGCCGCGATGGCGACAGACGTTGAAGAACGCCCGCACGCTGTCGGCATTCTCACGAATGACGATGATCTGTTCCTTGCCGACGCGAAACAGGAAATAGTCGCCCTTGTTCGGGATGCGCGATACATGCCCGGCGAGGAGCCATTTGCGACTGATGACGTGCGCCATGTCGGCTTCGAACACGGCATCGTTCGTATAGAATTCCCGATCGAAGCTATAGCCGACGCGGGTGTCCGCGGCGAGGCGTTGCATCAGCGCATGGTGTCGGTCTGTCATTGCCTGATCCGCGAATTGCCGGGGTCGTACAGCGGCTTTAGCGAAGCTATGGCGGAATAGCGCACGCCCGCGATCTCGATCTCGTAATCGTCGGCACCAATGAATCCTACCGCGCCATTATCCGGCGATGTGACGTAGCCGAGACCGCACGCCCCGCCGAGCGTGTGCGCGTACATGCCCGACCGTATGTAACCCGCAATGCGATTGTCCTGCCAGATCGGCTCATTGTGATAGAGCAGAGGCTCGGGCGCCCTGAGCAGGAACTGCACGAGCTTTTGCCTGACGCCCTCCTGCTTCTGCTTGAGCAGCGCCTCGCGCCCGATGAACCCGCCTGGCTTGTCCAACTTCACCGCAAAACCGAGGCCCGCTTCCAGCGGGGTATCCTCGTCCGTCACGTCATGGCCCCAGTGGCGATAGGCCTTTTCCATGCGCAGCGCGTTGAGCGCATGATAGCCGCAATGCTTCAGGCCGAATGTCGTCCCCGCCGCTACGATCGCATCATAGACGCCGGTCATGAATTCGGTTGGGACATAGAGTTCCCAGCCGAGTTCGCCGACATAAGTGATCCTCGACGCGCGCACGATCGCATAGCCAAGCTCGATTTCCTGGCTGGTGGCAAACGGAAAGGCCTCGTGCGACAGGTCATTGGGGCAGATCGATTGAAGGAGCGCGCGGGCATTCGGCCCCATGATCGAAATCACGCCCATCGCTGACGAAACATTGGTCAGCACTGCATGCGCATCGTCGGGGGTGTGCCGCTTCAGCCAGTTGAAATCCCTGATCTCGGTCTCGGCACCGGTCACGATCAGATAGGCTGTCTCGCTCAGCCGCGTGACGGTGAGGTCGGCCTCAATTCCGCCCTTGTCGTTGAGCCACTGCGTATAGACCAGCTTGCCCGGTTGGACGTCGACATCGTTGGCACACACCCGGTTCAGCAAGGCGCACGCGTCGCGCCCCTCCAGCCGGAATTTGGCGAACGAGCTCTGGTCGAACAGCCCAACCGCTTCGCGCACCGCAGTGCACTCGGCCGCATTAGCCTCGAACCAATTCTGGCGGCCATAGCTATATTCGTATTTGGGTGAGCTGCCGGGTTCGCCATACCAGTTGGCACGCTCCCAGCCGAACGCTTCCCCGAAACACGCGCCCGCGGCCGCAAGCCGGTCGTGGAGCGCCGATTTGCGCACGCCGCGCGCCGTTTCATATTGCTTGAAGGGATAATGCGTTGCGTAAAGCAGGCCGAGGCTCTCGGTCACCCGCTCGCGCAGATATTTGCGGTTGATCTGGAACGGCATGTTGCGGCGGATATCCACCGTCCAGAGATCGGCCGGCGGGATGCCGTCGCGGATCCAGTCGGCCATCACCTTGCCCACGCCGCCCGCTGATTGCAGGCCGATCGAGTTGAGGCCCGCCGCGACGAAACAGCCTTTGAGTTCGGCGCTCTCGCCCAGATGATAGCGCACGTCGGGGGTAAAGCTTTCCGGGCCGCAGAAGAATTTCTGCATGCCTGCACCTTCCAGCGCGGGCACGCGCCGCATCGCGTCCATCAACAGCGGTTCGAAATGCTCGAAATTTCCTGCAATCTCGTCAAAGCAGAAGTCTTCGGGAATACCGTCCATGCCCCAGGGCCGGGCATTGGGTTCGAACGCGCCGACGAGCAGCTTGCCGGCATCGTATTTGTAGTAACCGCAATAATCATAGTCGCGAAGCACCGGCAGGCTCGGATCGATTCCGGCCACCCCCTCAAACAGCACGTAATAATGCTCGCATGCATGCAGCGGCGCGGCGACGCCGACGCTCGCGGCCAGATCGCGCGTCCACATGCCGCCGCAAATCACGACAAAATCGGCGTCGATAGCGCCACCGTCGGTATCTACGCCAGTGACGCGTTCACCGTCGTGGCGGATGCGCGTCACCGTCAAGTTCTCGAAAATCTGCGCGCCGCCTGCCCGCGCACCCTTCGCTAGTGCCTGCGTGATGTCGACGGCGTTGGCGTAGCCGTCGCTCGGGATGTGGATGCCGCCCACCAGATCGTCGACGTTGACGATCGGTGCCATGGCCTTGATCTCTTCCGGCGTAACGACATGCACCGGCAGGTCGAAGACTTTCGCCATTGAGGCGCTCCGCTTCAGTTCCTCGAAGCGCTCCGCATTGGTCGCCATCGAGATCGAGCCGCATTGGCGATAGCCGGTCGCCTGACCCGTTTCCGCTTCCAGCCCGCGATAAAGTTCACCGGTGTATTTCGCCAGCTTTGTCATGTTGATCGACGGTCGCAACTGCCCGACGAGGCCCGCTGCGTGCCAGGTAGTACCACTGGTCAGTTGCTTGCGTTCGACCAGGACCACATCGTTCCAGCCGATCTTGGTCAGGTGATAGGCGATCGAACAGCCGATCACGCCGCCACCGATGATGACCACACGTGCTTTTCCCGGAAGTTCGCGCACCATGATCAGACCTTCATCTTCGCATTGTCGGGATCGTACGCGGGTTCGGCGAGCACGGTGGCGCGGCGGCGTTTGCCCTGAAGCAGGATGTCGAACTCCGTGCCCGGCGCGGCGTGCGTGAGCGGCACGGCCGCAAAGAAAAGGCTCTTGCCAGCGCGATGGCCGTAGCCGCCCGATGTGGCAAGGCCGATGCACGCCTCATCTATCAGGCAGGGCTCGCCGCCGCGCACATCGACATCCAGGGCATCCACCTCGCCGTAGACGATCCTCATCCGGTCCGGCGCGTCGAGCGTCGCCTGTTTGCCGACGAACTCATCCTTTTTGAAATTGATGAAGCGCTCCATGCCCGCTTCGATCATCGTCAACTCGTTGGTGAGTTCGGACCCCCAGGCTTTATAGCCCTTTTCAACGCGCATCGCATTGGCGGCGTACAGCCCATAGTTGACGATGCCGAAGGCGCGCCCCGCGTCCCAGACCGCATCGTAGAGTGCGACAAGGTCGCTCTTTGCGGGATGCAATTCCCAGCCGAGTTCGCCCGCGTAGGACACGCGCAGCGCGCGCATGCTAATCCCCGCCAGAACGATCTCCTGACCGCTCAGCCAGCGGAACCCGTCATTGCTCAGATCCGCGCCGGTCAGTTTGGCCAGAACATCGCGGGAGCGCGGGCCGTTCAACACGAGCACGCCCAGTTCCATCGTGAGATTCGTGATGCTTACGTCCTCGTGGGGCGATTTGCTCTGCATCAGCATGTCCCAGTCGCGCTGCTCTGCCGCCGCTGCTGAGAGACAATAGAAATGATCGTCGGCAAGGCGCGTTACGGTCATTTCGCCGAAGATCCGGCCCCCGCGCGAGAGTGGGTGGACGAGGCCGATGCCGCCGATCTTCCTTGGCATGCGATTGGCGCAGATGCGATTGAGAAACGCCTCGGCATCGGACCCGCGCACGTCGTATTTGGCGAAGCCCGACAAGTCGAGAACGCCGACCCGCTCTGCCACGGCCTCGACCTCTGCGGCCACAACCTCGAACACGTTGGTGCGGTGATAGCCGCCTTCCTCCTTGCGACCGTCGAGGGAGAACCATTTCGGGCGTTCCCAACCATAGGTCTCGCCATAAACCGCGCCCTGCCCCTTCAGAGCATCATAGAGAGCGCTGGTCTTTTGCGGACGACCGTCGGGTTCTTCCTCCCCGGGCAGGCGGGTCGCGAAGGTCAGGCGGTAATCGAGGAACACCTTTGCTCTGCTGTAATCCTCATCCGCATACGGGCCGTAGCGACGCGGATCGAACTCGGTCATGTTGATGTCGGCATCGCCATAGACCATCGACTGCGCCAGATATTTGCCCGCGCCGCCACCCTGCGCGATGCCGAACGACGTGCCGCAGCACTGCCAGAAGTTACGCAAGCCCGCCGCCGGGCCGAGCAAGGGGCCACCGTCCGGCGTGTGCGGGATCGCCCCGTTGACGATGCGGCGAATGCCGACTTCGCCGAATACCGGCATCCGTTCGATGGCCCGCTCCAGCCAGGGCGAGATGCGCTCGAGGTCGTCGATGAACAGCTCGCTGGTCGATTCCCATTCAGGCATGCCTTTGGGCGCCCA
>JANMKS010000050.1:0-2257 GCA_031372155.1 Sphingomonas sp. | reverse complement strand
CAGAGGGCTTCGCGTTCGGGGGTGAGGGCGTCGACCTGGTCGAGGTCGAATTTGAGCGTCAGACCTTGAGGGGCTGCGAGCCATTGGCTCAGCGCTGATGACATGCGGGTGGCGAGGGGGAGGACAGTTTGGCGCCAGAAGGCGCGGGTGGCTTCCTGATAGTTCGAGTACGTGTTGTCGCCGGGGATGGCGAGCAGCGGTCATATTTGAGTGCGTCGCACTCGGGGGGCGGCACGCCGAGTGCCAAGGCGATCTCGCGCGAGGCGGCGTTGCGGGCCTCGATGAAGTCGAGGTCCTTGGGCGACAGCGACACTTTTCGGAGACGGTTGGGCTTTCCAGTCGAGGCCGCCTTCGAGCAGCAGCAGGCGGCCGGCGTTGCCGGCGCCCTGGAAGCCGCTTTCGAGCTCGCGCTTCAGGCGGTCGAACTGGTCCGTGGTCAGATTGCCCCCGGCCTACGCCGGGGCAGGCTTGCGGGCCGTGTAGACGAGCGCGCCTGAGGGACGGGCGACTTAGCCCGATCTATTCACGGGAGCCAATCCGCGTCGCCATCGCCATGGCGGTCGCGCGCCGCCATCCGTCGTGACGGTTGAGCCGGTTCGCGACGCATGTGACGCGTTGGGTGGGATGATGCGGGCTTCAGCGGCAGACCTGCCGCGGGCCGTCAGGAGCCGCGTGCGGTCAGCCGCGCCGTGATCAACGACAGCGCGTCCGCTTGCGGCAGTGCGCTGGCAAACGACAGCTTGATCGAGCGCTTCAGCTCTTCGACCCGGCACGCGATCTTGACGAACATGGTCCGGATCGTCTCGAAGGTTGCGCTGCGCCAGCGCGATCTCTTCGGCGCTGCGAGGCGCACCGAGTGCAGCAGCCAGTAGGCCGCCATGTGCAGGAACAGGCGGAACTGGTTGGCTTGCCAGCGCGAGCACGCCGTCTTGTCCGAACGCGTGTAGAGCTTCATGTCCTTGATCAGATTTTCCATCCGCCCGCGGGCGCAGTAGACGCGTTCATAGAGATGCTTGCCGCGGCCCTTCAGGTTCGTGACGACGTAGCGAACATCCGTGCCGAGATCGGTCGCTTCGACGCGCGCGATGACGACCTCGTTGTGGCTCCAGCTGTCGGCGCCGTAGAGGAACTTTTCAAAGCGCCGCACTTTCGGTCGAGCGGGCTTGCGACGCCAGTCGCAGTCGGCTTTCCAGGGCTCGGCCATCCTGTCGAGGACCTTGTTGCGCGGCAGGCCCAGGATGTAGTCGCAGTGCATCCGACGCAGTAAATTCAGCACTTCCGGCACACCGTAGTGTCCATCACCTCGGATCAGAATGCCAACCTTCGGCCAGCGGTCACGGATGCGGCGGATGACGTGCCAGAGCACGCGCGCGATCTCTTCGCCGGACGGGCGACGGCCCTCGCGCAGCAGCGCCAGGATCGGCTTGCCGGAATTGGCCTCGAAGATGTGGATGGGCTGAAAGCAATGCCCACCCGCATGCGTATTGAACAGTGCGAGTTGCTGGCCGCCGTGCACGAGATCGTCGGTGTCGTCGATGTCGAGTACGATGTCCTTCGGCTCGGTCGTGTAGCTGTCGAGGAACACATCGATCAGCTCACAGCCGATGGCGTAGAGCGCCATGGCGTCGGGCGCATTCTCCAGCCGCGACAGCGTCGGCTGGCTCATCAGGTCGACGCCGGTCTCGGGCGCGCGGTCGCAAGCGATCTTGAACGCAGGGTCGGTCTTGAGCGTATCGATGTCGTCGCAGTCCTCATGCCCCGCGGCGATCATCATCGCGCGGGCAAGCACCATGTCGGCTTGCGTGTGCGTGGTCAGAGCCGGATTGCGCGCGTCGGGGATGTGCCTGGCGATGCGGGCTGCGATGCCGAGATTGCGCGCGACTTCGCGCAGGACGATCAGCCCGCCGTTCGAGGTCAGGCTCCCCGCATCGCGCTGAACTGTGAGCGACTTGCCGGCCAGCGGTGACAGGCCCGGGAGAAACGGCGTAAAGGTAGTCATGACGGCGGCGAATCCGGTGTGTCACGCGCACGCTTCTGATTCGACACCAGAATCCTACGCGCAACCAATGGCTTCGTCGCCGTCCATCGAGTCACATGGCAGTGTGCGGTGAATAGATCGGGCTAGATGAAATTGAGCCCCGGCGTCGTGCCCCAATGACCGAGCAATCGCGGCTTGATGTGCGCCAATTCGAGTGGCTTTCTCAGCAGCGGATTATCGTACAAATAAATCTGGCCGACAGACAGATAGTTGGCCGCT
>JANMKS010000463.1:0-2278 GCA_031372155.1 Sphingomonas sp. | reverse complement strand
TGGACCCGCTCCCACGGCGCGCGAGGTCGCGACGTGGATCGCCCTGGCGGCAATCCCGTCGGGTTTGATGCTGTCGACGAGCACGCACCTGACAACCGATATCGTCGCGATGCCGTTGCTATGGGTTGTTCCGCTCGGGCTTTACCTGCTCAGCTTCTCCGTGGCTTTTGCGACCAAGCGGCATCTGGCCGACGCAATCGCCTCGGCAACGCCGATACTCTTGCTTGCGGGCGGTGGCACCGCGTTTGCAAACAGCACCAAACTGCCGATCCTGTTCGCGGCGCTTGGCCTTATCCTGCTCTTCACGGTCTCGGTCGCCCTCCACGCGAAGCTCTACGACCGTCGACCCGATCCTTCGCGATTGACAGGCTTCTACCTCGCCATGTCGGCAGGCGGCGTCCTCGGAGGCTTGTTTTGCGCGCTCATTGCGCCGCTTGTTTTCGACTGGGCGTACGAACATCCCATCCTGATCGTCGCGGCGGCGCTCGTGCTCGGTGGAAAGCCGCTTCTGGATATCGGGACACGAACCTGGGGCGGAAATCGCCAAGTGGCGGCGGGCATCGGAATCGTCACGACAGCGATCGCCGCAGTCGTCGCCTCGCAGAGCGGCGGACCCTTCAGCATCACGCTCGGCGCCACCCTGTTCATCATCGCACTCGCTCTGGTCGCTATCGGCCAGCGCTGGGTGTTCGGCGCTTGCCTGATCGCGCTCATGCTCACGCTCGGCGGCTGGAGCACGCTTCGCGATTCGGTCGCGGGCGACAAGCGGACACGCAGTTTCTTCGGCATCTATGCGGTCGGCGACAACCCCGGGCCGGCGCGGTATCTGGTCCACGGTACGACCGTTCACGGGCTGCAAAGCCTCGTGCCCGGGCATGAGCGCGATCCGCTGACCTATTATGCGCCGCTTTCGGGCGTGGGCGTCACGCTCGCCAACCTGCCGACACTCTATGGCGACAAGGCGCGCGTCGGGATCGTGGGCCTGGGTTCGGGCACCGTCGCTTGCTATGCAAGACCGGGACAGGACTGGCGGTTTTATGAAATCGACCCGGCAATCGCTGAAATCGCACGGGACACGCGCAAGTTCACGTATCTGTCGCGCTGCCTGCCGGGCGTGCCCATCAGGATCGGCGATGCGCGCATCGTCATTGCGGGTGAACCGGCGCACGGCCTCGATGTTCTAGTCATCGACGCCTTCTCTTCCGACGCCGTGCCGATGCATCTGCTGACGCGCGAGGCGATGGCAACGTACCGGCGCAGACTCGCGCCCGACGGTCTGTTGCTGATGCACATTTCCAATCGCTTCCTCGATCTGCAGCCGGTACTCGCGGCGGCACAAAGCGATGGCTGGCACGCGATGCTGCGCGATTACCGGGTCGATGCGGCCGAGGCCAAGCGCGGCTATGCGACTTCGGGCTGGATCGCAATGGCAAGCGACCCTGCGGCGCTCGACCGCCTTGTCATGCTCACCGGCAAGGACAAATGGGAGCCTTTGGTAGCGCGAAAGGGCTTTGGCGGATGGACCGACGACCACGCGAGCATCCTTCCCCTCCTGAAGATCTGGAGCGACAAATGACCAGCATCATCGCGTTCGCCGGACATCTGCCCAAAGTGAGCGACAGCGCCTTTGTCGCCCCGGGGTGCCGCCTGATCGGCGATATCGAAATCGGTGCGGGTTCCAGCATCTGGTACAATTGTGTTCTGCGCGCGGACGTGAACCGCATCCGCATCGGCGCGCGGACCAACATTCAGGACGGAACAGTCATCCACGTCGATTCGCCCCGGCACGGCAACGCAGGTTTGCCGACCATCATTGGTGACGATGTCCTGATCGGCCATCTGGTAATGCTCCACGGCAGCATCCTTCACGACCGCGCGTTCGTCGGCCTGGGCAGCATCGTCATGGACGGTTGCACGATCGAATCCGATGGCATGTTGGCGGCCGGTGCCATGTTGACGCCGGGAAAAACAATCCACAGCGGCGAGTTGTGGATGGGTCGCCCTGCCAGGAAACTGCGTGACATGACGGCCGATGAAATCGCGGGGAATCGCATGGGGGCGGCGCATTATTTTGAACTGGCACGACTGCACAAAGCGGCAGTCAGCGCGTAAGCGCCTCGATCCTCGCGGTCTGACGTGCCACTATCGCGTCGACGCCCTGTTGCGCGTGCTGGATTTCGGCCAGGCCGCCCAGTCCCGGATCGTCCGCGGTCGCCGCCACCTGTGCGACTGCGAGCGAGTCCAGTGCCGACTGCGCCGCTGCGGTGCGTTGTCGAGC
>JANMKS010000402.1:0-1681 GCA_031372155.1 Sphingomonas sp. | reverse complement strand
ACCGCAACTGGGAACTTATGTTCTCGAAATCCGCGCTCCGCTTCTCGCAGTCGCGCGCGGTCGGCATCGACATGGAATCAGCAACCATCGCCGCGCAAGGCTACCGCTTCCGCGTCCCCTACGGCACATTGCTATGCGTTTCGGACAAGCCGCTTCACGGCGAACTGAAACTTCCCGGCCAGGCCAACCGCTTCTACGAACGCGCCATCGCCGAACACATGAAAATCGGCATCGAAGCCTGCAACGAACTCCGCCGAGAGGGCACCAAACTGCACTCGCGGAAGCTGCGGGCGTTTAATGAGCCGCCGTTTAGGTAAGAAGCAGGGTCAGATTTCTGCCGACTTGCGCCAGCGTGTATTCGTCCAGACGTCCTACTCGAGCACGAACTTCGGCATTGTCGATCGTAAAGAGCTTCATTCGAACACTGCACGGGAAGGCAAGTTGGGCGTCCCGCCAACGCTCTATCGGCACATCGAGCGGCCAGTTTGAACGCGCGGCGGCCGTAATCATCGCGCCTATCATCTGCCCAACGGGTTCAAAAAATTCGGGCCGTGACATCACGACAACGGGGCGAATGCGATAAATGTCACGATCCGTGAACTTGAAGGGGGCGAGAACGATTTCTCCCCTACTGAAAGTCACGCCAAGCTTCTTCGTCCTCGTCGCTGAGCCATTCCCCAAAGGTCACGCTATCGATCAGAATGGCTCCGGCCCATCGCGGGTCGCCTGCGGGTTCTTCGACGCGACGCACTCTTGCGCCGTCATCATCGATCTCCCAAGCAATGCGATCACCCGCCCCGACGCCCAACGCGGCACGGACGTCTGCGGGAACAGTCGCCTGATATTTCGACGTAATGCGGCTCATTTCCATGGCTTGGTATTACCACGTAATACTCATTACCGTCAAGCCGCGTCGCCCACCGCTTCCTTCTTCGAATACACCCGCACAGGCTCCTTCGTCCCCGCGACGACATCCTTGTCGATCATCACTTCGTCGACACCGTCCATGCTCGGCAGGTCAAACATCGTATCCAGCAGGATCGACTCCAGAATCGACCGCAACCCGCGCGCGCCGGTCTTGCGCTCGATACCGCGCTTGGCAATCGCCACCAGCGCATCGTCGGTAAATCCCAGGTCGACGTCTTCCATGTCGAACAGCTTGCGATATTGCTTCACCAGCGCATTCTTCGGTTCGGTAAGGATCTTGACCAGCGCGTCGGTGTCGAGGTCTTCCAAAGTCGCAATCACCGGCAAACGCCCGACGAATTCGGGGATCAGCCCGAACTTCAGCAAATCCTCGGGCTCGCACTTCTGGAGCACTTCGCCCGTGCGCCGCTCGTCGGGCCCCGCGACATGCGCGCCGAAGCCGATGCTCTTGCCCTGCAAACGGTCGCCGATGATCTTTTCCAGACCCGAAAACGCCCCGCCACAGATGAACAGGATGTTCGTCGTGTCGACCTGCAGGAATTCCTGCTGCGGATGCTTGCGCCCGCCCTGGGGCGGCACGCTAGCGGTCGTGCCCTCCATCAGCTTGAGCAACGCCTGCTGCACGCCCTCGCCCGACACGTCGCGCGTGATCGAGGGGTTTTCGGCCTTCCGTGAAATCTTGTCGATCTCGTCGATATAGACGATCCCGCGCTGCGCCCGCTCGACATTGTAGTCGGACGCCTGAAGCAGCTTT